>CANFUB010000278.1 GCA_947450015.1 Bacteroidota bacterium
GCCCGATTGGCGCCATTTGATTTGACCGTCTTTGAACAGAATTAAGGTCGGTACCCCTTGTATTTTGTAAGCACTGGCCGCTTGCGGACTTTTATCGACATCGATTTTTATGATGGTGGCTTTATCACCTATACTGCTTTTTAATTGCTCAAGTATTGGTTTCATGGTTTTACAAGGACCGCACCATTCGGCATAAAAGTCGACTAAAGTAGGTTTGTTGCTTTGAATGAGTTCCGAAAATTTTGAGGCCATATTAGTTGAGTATAATGGTGGTGCTTAAAATGACTTTCGATTTGATAGAATTCGAAATTAAACAAGCGGCTTCAGATTTTTGTAAGATGCGTTCTGCTTTTTCACGGTCGGCTTCGTTTTTAATCACCAAGGTAGGTTCTAAAATCATTTCGGTCATTAAAAATTTACCTTCTACTTGTTCTAATTTGCCTTTGGCATTGCAGTCGAACGCGCTGTAATCTAAACGCGAATTCTCTGCAATGGCCAAGAAGGTTGTCATGTAGCAACTGTTAACAGCTGCCGTCAGCAAATGCTCTGGCGACCAAATGTTTTCGATGCCTTTGGTGAATTGAGGAGGTGTTGCCACTTCTATGGTTTGTTCGAGCTCAGGTGAATTAATTTCGCCTTTGCGGTCCTCCAACCATTTTAAATTGACGTTGTAATAATGTGCTTCTGTTGACATTTTAATAAAGCTTATTTTTTTGTTGTTACTTCTTCAAATGTGACATCTTCAATGGCACCTTCGTTTTTGTTGTTAGTAGGTGTTACACAACCTGCAGGGCCGCAACAGCCCACATTGGTAGCCACTTGAAACAATAATACGAGGGCTAAGAAACCCAAGAAATAATCGCGGGTTTGAAAGGCTTGCATGCCTATCATTAAACTTAGAAACAATCTAAGAAAACGCATAAAATGCCAACCAGTTAAAAGTGATTTTAAAGTCATCTTAATTTATTTTGTAAACTGCTCCAACCACCACCATTGTATACTTGATCGAATCCGTTTGCTTTCAAAATTGATTTGGCCTGAGCACTGCGCATGCCCGAAGCACAACAAGTAATTATGGTTTGGTCTTTTTTTAATTTCGAATAGTGATTCGATAAGTTGTTCAAAGGCACATTGATTGAATTTTTAACATGACCTTGTTGGTATTCCGCCTTGGTGCGTACATCCAAAACAACAGCACCATCTTTTACCATTTGTTTATAGTCGGCTTGAGGTCCGAGTCCCAATAATTTTTTAATTGCTTGTATCATGTTAGGCTTGTAATGATTTATAATAGTTAACATCCATCCAAGAACCACCATTTAAACAGCTAATACCTTGCTGACTTAAAAAGCCATGCGCCATGCCACTTCTGCCGCCTGAGGCGCAACACAAAATTAAAGGTGCTTCGAGTGCTTTTAATTCTTCTAAATGTTGGGTTAATACCTGCACCGGGATATTAATCGATCCTGCCACATGGCCTCCTCTAAATTCATCTGCTGTGCGCACATCTACAATGGTGCCTTTGTTTTGCGAAATTAATTCTGCTACGTTCATTTTTTTTTGATTTTTATAAATTGTTAATGCGACCAATCATACAACTGCCATAACTTTTGAGTTGTAATAATAAACCGTTTTTTTCTGTTGCTTCTGGATAACCCAATTGTAATAATCTGTCGATAATCACTTGGCGATCGATCATATCATACGCGATTTGAATGGTATCATTGTCGATGTCTACCTCCGTTTGTGAAACGCCAGCAATGGCGCTTAATTCTTTTTTGATAGTGCTTGCACAACCATTGCATTTGAGGTTGGCAACTTTAATGTTTTCAGTTTGCATTGTGATTGTTTGTTGTTTTAGGTTCGAATAAATTGAAGAATAAACCACCCATGAATGCGCCATAAACACTGCTGTTCAATGGTTTTGAAGTAATGGCGCAAGTGCCACTCGCACAGCCTACATAGAAGTAGTACAAGTAACCAGCAATACCACCAACAAGTATGCCGATGAGGGTAATTTTATATTTAAATAAGTTTTGCAACATTTGTTTTTTTTTAATAGCACAAAGTTACAGTCGCTGTTTGGGCCACACAGTTACATTTGTTACAAACAAATAATTACTTTAAGTTTTAACCTGACTAAAAGTAGACACTGTACATAGTTTTGGTTTCAAAATAACATACAATTCAGAACCCTGTCTTTTGGGATGAGAGTTATAGCATGGCTTAAATACTTTCGATTCAAAGTAAGGGTAAAACAAATGGGCGTAATAGTCGGTAGAACCCCCAAATGGCGGGCCCGATTTCATAAATTCTATGGTGAAAAACAAACCTACTAATTTTCCTTTTTTTGCCAATAAATTGTGTATCATTCTTGGGTAAAGCGATCTGAATTGAGGATTCAGTGCACAGAAAAATGTTTGTTCAAGAATTAAATCGTATTGGCCTTTGTGTTCGAAAAAGTCTTCATTCAAAATTTTGATAGCCGTTTGATCCTTGAATTTTTCTTGAAGGGTTTGACAGGCCTCTGATGAAATATCGATGAGGGTAATATTTTGAAACCCTAATTGTAAAAGGTATTCGGCTTCGTGGGCGTAACCACAACCAGGAATTAATAGGCGGATGCTTCTATCCGTTAGTTGGTCGATATAAGCTTTGAGGGGAGGGGATACAGTTCCCATGTCCCAGCCAGTGAGTTGTTGTTGGTATTGCAGATTCCAATAGGCTGCATCCAATTCGGGCGAGTTGTTGTTCGGAGTTGCCATAAAGAATTTAATAAGTGAGAAAAATAGGGCCATGTGCTAACACGTCCCTTTGTTTTGAAAGAAATTTATTCGCCTTTTTTGCGCGTAGAAATGCCAAAAGGCGCATACAAAGGACAAAAACTCATAAAGCTAGTAAGAATGAAAATTGCAGCTACTACCAAGAGGATAATGGCTGTAGTACCAGTAATGCTGCCCATGAAATACAAAATTGCAATTACGACTGCCGCAAGTATCCTCACAGCTTTGTCAATGGTACCCATATTTTTTTTCATCTTTTGTGATTGTTGATTATAAGAACAAAATTCAGCGTATTCCAATTAATTCTATGTAACCAAAGTTACATAAGCAAAATTAATCGCATGATAGAAATTCTAAAACAGGTTGATGGAAATCAGTTGTTTTAAAAAAAGAAATTATATGAGTGTGATTTTATTTCTGCCCAATTTCACTAGGCCTGCATCTTCCATTTGTTTGAGTAAACGCGATACCACAACCCTTGCTGTACCGAGTTCTAAAGAGAGTGTTTCATGGGTAATGGCAATGGTTTTTGACTGGGCCATCTCGCATTTTTTCTGAATGAAATTCAAGATGCGTTCGTCCATTTTTTTGAAGGCCACCGCATTAATCACTTCTAACAATTCTTCAAAACGTTTGTGGTACAATCTGAAAATATATTCCAGCCATTGCGGATATTCTTTGATTAAAGAGATAACTTTTTCGATGGGTATAAATAATATCTCAGTGGCTTCTTCTGCCACAGCTTTTACTTTACTAGTGTCTTGGTGCAAGCCGCCCAAGAATGACATGATGCAACTTTCGCCTTTGTTAATGTAGTACAATAAGATTTCGCGTCCATCTTCGTCCGATCGCATTACCCTAATACTGCCATTGGTTACAATAGGAATGGCATTGGTGTAGGCATTCTCATTCAATATCACATCGCCTTCCTTAAATGATTTAACTGTACCAAAGGCCATCAACTGTTCATTGATTTCTGGAGTCGCCTTGAATTCATTTAATTGTCCTAGTTCCATTTCACAAAGTTAAACATTATTTTATATTGAAGAATTCTAAAGAAATATAATTTAAGGATTAAACCTTACGCCAAATAATCTTTACCCATATTTTTATCTGATATTCCTATTTTATTTTCAATTAGAATCTGTGAATCTGTGGCTTAGAGCGTGTAATAAGCGTAGTTAAAAAAAGTGTATACAATTTGTTCAAGGTTCAAAAATAGAAAGACTTAATTTTACACTTTCCAATTATTAGCCGAATGAATCTGCAGGAAACACCATTGAACCTCATCAAGAAAGTAAGCGTCAAACCGTTTTA
>CANFUB010000279.1 GCA_947450015.1 Bacteroidota bacterium
CTCTGTACATGTTCATACTGCCACCATAGCTACCGTCACTGTTGTGTACACGCCAATTGCCGTAATCTGGTGGTGAATTTGGGAATTGTGTGCAAGGCGAAATTTTATTGTCAATGGCCAAGGCATAAATGAATGGCTTAAAGGTTGAACCAACTTGTCTGCCTGCGCTTTTGTTCACGTGGTCGTATTGGAAATAATGGTGATTAATGCCACCAACCCAGGCCTTTACTTGACCCGTAGTAGGTTGTATGGCAATGAAACCAGTATGCAAAAATTTCTTCATGTACTTTACAGAATCCAAAGGACTCATCATGGTATCGCGGTCGCCATTCCAACTAAAAACCGTCATTTTTACTTTGGTTCTGCAAATTTTCATAATGGCAGCTGTGTCTTTGCCATAGGCTTTTTTAAGGATGGTATAGCGCGGTGTTTTTCTTAACTCCTGAACGGGATAATCTGCCAATACTTTCCAATTTTCATCTCTCCAAGGTTGCTTGCCTTCCCAAGTTTTATCAAATTGTTTTTGCAAATCTTTGAGATGTTTATTCACGGCATTCTCTGCGTATTGTTGTAATTTAGAATTAATGGTTGTGTATATTTTTAAACCATCTTTGTAAAGGTTATAATTTTCACCATTGGGTTTGGTATGTTCTTTACACCATTTGGTTAAATCTCTTTTGATATACTCTCTGAAATAAACAGCCATGCCTTCATTGTGATCCTCGTATTGGTAATCTAACACAATGGGTTTATTTTTTAATTGCTCAAATTCTTCAGGGGTTAATTTCTCGTTGCGTTTCATTTGACCGAGTACAGTGTTTCTTCTCTGCAAAGCGTTTTCTGGATTGCTCTTTGGGTTATAGGCAGTAATTGCTTTTAAAACCCCTACCAATACAGCACATTCTTCGGTTTTTAGTTCACTTGGCGCTTTATTAAAAAATTCTTTTGCGGCAGATTTAATACCAAACGAGGAGCCTGAAAAACGCACAGTATTTAAATACATGGCAGCTATTTCATCTTTGGTATATCTGCGTTCTAAGCGCAATGCAATCACCCATTCTTTAAGTTTTTGGGCCATCCTAATAACTACATTTGGACGTTCACCATCATCATAGTGAAACAGGTTTTTTGCCAATTGCTGCGTAATAGTACTTGCTCCACCATTTCTACCAAATCCCATGAGGGCACCAACTAAACGTTTGGCGTCAATACCAGAGTGTTCGTAAAAACGTTCGTCTTCTGTCGAAATTAAAGCATCAAACATCTTAGGCGAGATATCTTTAAAAGCCACATAGGATCTTTTTTGAATATAATACTGACCCATTACAACACCATCTTCACTAATCAATTCACTAGCAAGCGCACTTCTAGGGTTTTCTAGCTCTTCTATATCCGGCATATGGCCCAGAATGCCAAAACTTACCAAGATGAAAAATACGGGTATGAAAATGAGCGTGTAAAAAAAATACTTCCAGAATTTTTTGAGAAGCGGATTTTGTATTTGTGCTTTGGCCATTGGTGTATATTAGTTGGGGTAGGAGGATTTATAAAACAGTAAATAATTGTCGAGTTTTTTTTCGCCAATCAAAATTCCGAAATTCTCCTGACTGATCATAAAGTTTTGAAAAAGTTGGTAGTCTTTTACCTCTGCAAAAAGCGCTGTATTGCTTTTTATTTGTGCAAGATATTCTTTCACTTTGGCAAATGCAGAAAAATTATTAACCACCACAGTTTGATATTCTGAACCAATTAAACTATTCGTAATTTGAAGGTCTTCTGTGCTAAATTGTGATTTATTGAAAGTGCTAAGAATCGTTTTAATTTGATTGATATTGATATTCTGTGGCACTATCAACATAAAAAAATGAGGTTCGGCTTCGTTGTATTTATACGGACTAGTACTCGAATTTTTAGTGCCCATTTTATTGTCTGCGCCTGGATTGGCTTTAGCATTTTTAGCCTTTAAAATCTGCAGTGTTTCACCAGCCTGCTTACCAATGTCTGTTAAGGGATAATTGTCGACTATGGCTTGTAATTTCTTTTCAAATAAAGCCAAATCACCTTGTTTGCCAATTGATAGTGCTTCTAAATAATCAAAGTTTACTTGCAGTGGATTGCCGGTAAATTTTGTATCATTTTCTTTTTTGTAAATGAGTACGTCTGCAAACTTTTCAGATTTAAATGCACCATATGCTTTGTTGTATAATATTTCAACTTCGTCGTCGGCCTTTTCTACAACTTGAGCACTACTAGTGCTATCATTGTCGTTGTGTTCTAATACATTCAAGAAATCACTTTTTGGATCTGCCTTGCGAATTAAGTCGGTGTAATAATCAAAGCGGTCCATTTTACCTTGTTCTTTATTAATGCGGGCTAACAAATACCACGCATTGATTTCATATTTACTTTTTGGAAAGCGAACCAACATTTCCTCTAACATTTTTTTCGCCTTCTCGTTTTCCTTTAAACTTTGAAAGTATACATTCGCACCTAAATAATACGATTCAGAAATCTCATCGCGCATTTTTTGTTTGTCCTCAATGGTAAACGGTATACTATAATAATATTTTTTGCGCTCATCGGGCATGTCTTCTAACAGCTTTCGTTTTTCTTCGCTACCAGGGTCGTCCTTCTCTTGTGCATCATTAAACTTTTGCAATGCAGCCGTTTTATTGCTGCCTATTCCCCAGTATTCTGCCAATTCGCGGTTGCCCCATATGCGTTGAAACTCTTGCAAGCCTTTGGCCTTTGCCGTTTGGTTATAGAATGGAAAATTGGTTGAACTGACGGGTGCTTGGGCATTTTGGGTCACCAATTGCTGTTGTATCTTTTGTCTTTCTTCTAGTTGTTTTTTCTCCTCGGCTTTTTCTTTTTCTTCCTTTATTAATTTGTCAATGGTTTTTTCCATTAACTTTTTATTGTCAGCCAATCTTAGTAAACTGTCTTTCTCTTTTATATTTAGGAGATGCTTAATAAGTTCGTTTAGAATTTGATTCTTAGCAGTAATATTCGTGTACTCAGGACTATTCTTATCGGTACTTCTGGCCGAGCTATCATAATAAACCTGAGCGTTTAAGTAATCTTGTTTTTTGAAATACAAATCGGCCAAGGCCAAATACGTCAAGCTGCGAATATTGAGATCACTGTTTTTACTTCTCAAGCAATTACTATACTCCACAATTGCTTGGGCTTCATTCTTATCCGCCAATTCTAAATTACCTAATTCGTAGTAGATCTGATCGAAATAATCAATGTTCTTATCATCCTTCAACATGGTTCTCAGGGTAGTCATCGCCTCGCGCACCTCGCCACGGTTTTTTGTGTTGATGGCTTTTGCCATGTTCAATTTGGCATTAAATGCAAATTCATAGGGTGGGTTTAGTTTTACGACCTTCTTGTATTTTTCTAGTGCATCAGCATTCTTTTTAGTGAGGGCATACAATTGGGCTAACACAAAATTGTAACGAATTTTTTTGGCTCTGTTTTTAACTTTTGGGATGGATAGTTCAAGTAATTTAATTGCCACTTGGTATTTTTTCTGCTTAATATTAATGGCAGCTCCTGCAATGTTAAGCGATGTTTTGAGTTGCTCTGGAAAATCCTTTTTATTGTTTAATTTGGTATACAATGCCTCAGCATCGTCATATTTTTTAAGTTGAATATAGGTAAGCAATAAATTGATTTCGGCTTTGGCGCCTGGAATCGTGTTTTTAAAATTACCTGCAACATATTCATAAACTTCTATGGCTGCATAAAAGTCGCCCTTGTAAAATTGCGCATTCCCCATTTGCAAATAGCTATCATCAACCCATTTGCTTTTACTGTGCTTGTCAATTATATGAGAACATTTTTTTAGCACCTCATCCATTTTAGCACTATTGCCTTTTAAAGAAGCTTCATCTCCTATTGGATAGAGTGAAAGAATGTCTTTGAAATTATCTTTGTAAGCTAAGTAGGTGTTATCTTCGGCTTCTGTAATTAAGAGACTCGCATTGTAATAATAGTTATAATGAGAAACTGTGTTATGCCATATTTTCGAAAGCACAGATTGTGCTTTGCTTGTCGCGGTAGAACAAATTAGGA
>CANFUB010000280.1 GCA_947450015.1 Bacteroidota bacterium
GGTTTCGGCCTTTGTGAGTATTATGCGTGGTTGCGATAATATGTGCTCTTTCTGTGTGGTGCCTTTTACACGTGGCCGCGAACGCAGTCGCGATGCAGAAAGCATCGTCAACGAAGTAAAAATATTGAGCGATGCTGGCTACAAAGAAGTAATACTCTTAGGTCAAAATGTAGATAGTTACTTATGGTTTGGTGGCGGTCCTAAAGTAGAATTTAAAAATGCCGAAGAATCGGTTAAACAAAATGCCATTACATTCGATAAGTTATTAGAAATGGTAGCCTTGGTTAATCCTGAAATGCGCATCCGTTTTAGCACTTCGCATCCCAAAGATATTTCGGAAGAGGTCTTACAAGTGATGAAAAAGTACGAAAATATTTGTAAGCATATACATTTGCCCGCACAAAGTGGAAGTACACGTATTCTAGAAGCCATGAACCGCACCTACACGCGCGAATGGTATATGGCAAAACATGCGCGTATCAAAGAATTGATGCCAGAATGCAGCATTAGTTGCGATATTATTTCTGGCTTTTGTACTGAGACAGATCAAGACCATCAAGATACTTTAAGCCTCATGGAAGCATGTCAGTTTGAATTTAGCTACATGTACAAATACAGCGAACGACCTGGGACTTTGGCGGCTAAAAAAATGACCGACGATGTGCCCGAGGAAGTGAAAGGCAGTCGCTTAACAGAGATTATTCATTTACAGAGCAAAATGTCTTTGGCCAATAACAAATCATACATCGGAAAAACAGTTCGCGTATTAGCGGATAGTATTTCTAAAAAAAGTGAAAATGATTTGGCTGGTCGCAACGATCAAAATAGCAAAGTTGTTTTCCCAAAAGGCGATTATAACATTGGCGATTTTGTAAATGTAAAAATCGAGAGAGTAACCACTACTTCTCTAATTGGTATTGTAGTACCTTAATTTAAAATTGGTCCTGCTCAGGTATAAAAAGGTGTCACATTCTTGAATGATGTTAATTGGTACATCTTTCTCCATTTATTTTTAATTCATTTAAGGTATTGATAAACTGCTGCCTCAAGCCCAGTTTTGCCAACTTCCAACTGCCAACTTTCCCCCTCCATTTACCTTTTCAAAACCAATGGTATTAAACTTTAAATAGTTGATACCTATGAATAGAATTAGCACCCTTCAAAACGGCATTGCTCGCGAGTTAGCCGATGCCCGTTTCTACCAAATTGTTTATTTAAGTGTATTCCTTATATATGGTGTACAAAGTTTGCATTGGGATTTTAATCCCCTTATTGTCGGTGCAATTATTACAACTGCTTTAATAACCCAAATTATTGCGTGTTTTATTTTCCAAAAACCATTCGATGCATTAAAGAGTGCGGCCATTAGTTCGCTTGGTTTATCTATACTTTTAAAAACACAATACTGGCATGTAGCAGTATTGGCGGCCTTCATTGCCATTGCCTCAAAATATATCATAAGAATTAATGGCAAACATGTGTTCAATCCAGCTAATATTGGATTGGTCTTAACCATTTACATTACAAAACTTGCATGGGTTTCGCCTGGACAATGGGGCAGTAATTTAATTGTTTTGTATTTCATTTTTGCGGCTGGCAGTATTCTTTTATTAAAGGTAGGTAGAATGGATACTGGCTTGGTATTCTTTTTTTCGTATGCTTTCCTTCAATTTTGTTATAGCTCAGTTTATTTAGGTTGGCCTATAGATTACACCGTACACAAACTAAGCAATGGGGCTTTGCTTTTGTATTCCTTTTTTATGATAACAGATCCAAGCACAACCCCTAATGATAAAAAGGTGCGCGTGTTTTGGAGTATCTGCATAGCCGTATTGGCTTTTTATTTTGCCGAATTCAAATACATGAATGGCGCACCAGTAAAGGCCTTATTCCTAATTTCTATGGCCACGCCATTATTAGATTATGTTTTCAAAGGCATAAGCTTCTCTTGGAAACACTCACTTAAGTTTTGAATACCAAAGTTATTAGTTAATAGTTAATCGTTATTAAGGAAATGCCACTCACCACCTCAATAACTCAATAACCTAATAACGAATAATAAAGAGTTAATAGTTATTAAGGGAAAACCATCAAAGCGCCCTATTAACTCAATAACTCAATAACTCAATAACTCAATAACCAATAACCAATAACCAATATGAAACAATTAATCTCAACCTTCGTCCTATTAGTAATCGCAATACAAGCCCATGCCTTCTGCGGTTTTTATGTAGCCAAAGCAGGCGCCAATTTGTACAACAATAAAAGTGAAGTCATTCTTGTGAGAGATGGTAGGCTTAATACCCTTACTATGAGCAACGATTTTAAAGGTGATGTCAAAGACTTTGCGATGGTGGTGCCAGTGCCCGAAATACTGCGAGAGCGCGATATCAAAGTAGTGAACCGCAGCATATTCGATAGGATAGATGCTTATTCAGCACCGCGCATGGTAGAGTATTACGATGATGACCCATGCCATAACCGTAAATACAAAAACATGTTATATGACATGGTGCCAATGGCCAATGAAGCAAAAAAAGAAAGTGAAATGGACAGAAGCATGGGCGTTACAATTGAAGCCAAGTACACCATTGGCGAATATGATATTTTGATTTTGTCGGCCGAAGAAAGCGGTGGTTTAGAAACATGGTTAAAACAAAATGGATATGCCGTGCCCGATAATGCAAAGGAAGTGTTACAGCCTTATATAAAGGACAAACTTAAATTCTTTGTAGTGAAAGTGAATTTAGAAAATAGCAAAACGACTGGTTTTAATTACCTGCGTCCAATTCAGATTACTTACGAAAGCGATCGGTTCATGTTGCCCATTCGTTTGGGGATGGCTAATGCAAGAGGCTTTCAAGATTTGATAGTATATGCCTTTACAAAAACAGGCAGGGTAGAATGCACCAATTATAGAACCGAAAAAATGCCTACGGACAATAATATACCAACCTTTGTATTGAATCAATTCGACTCCTTTTATGTAAAGACTTTTAATAAGCAGTATATAAGACATAATAAGAATACTGTGTTTCTTGAATACGCTTGGAATGTTACACCTAGTTTTAACGGGGTAAAGTGCGATCCATGTGTTGGCAACCCACCCATGTTGAATGAGTTTCAAGAGGCGGGTGTCACTTGGTTGAATGCGAATCCGAATGCTTCGGTATTTTTTACAAGGATGCATGTGCGTTATAGCAGAGCAGAATTTCCGCAAGACTTAATGTTTCAGGTAACGCCCAATACCGAGAACTATCAGGCACGCTATGTGATTACGCATCCTGCAACAGATTGTAACTGCAGTGAAGGCGAAAAGTATTTACAAAAATTAGAAACCCGAAAAGTGATGGAAGTAATTGAATATTGTCGTTTAACTGGCGACAAGGCTTACCGATATGCATGGTATGCACCAGCATTGAATGTGATTGAAAAAGACCTAGGGAGTGTTGAAAGTCCTGCAATCATTGAGGTTGCGAACGATTCAGAGGCCCTCAATCGCATTGCAGATAGGGCCAATCTTGGCATTGGAAGTGTAGATTCGGATAAACCGACTGGGGTAGGATTTGAACCCTTGTTGTTGCTGTTATTTCCATTTGCCTTGCTATTGTATGCCTTATTTCAAAAAAGAAGTCTAAAAATGAAATAAAATTTAGCACTTAATTTTATTGGTCTTGAACTACTTGCAACCATTGCTATTGCTTGGTTTTTGGAGATGCGCAATTGATTTCAATTGCGCATTTTATTTGCTATAATTCAAAATAATTAAAAATAATTGAGGATATACTTGCTAATGTAAAAACTAATCTTACCTTTGCACTCCCGTTCTGAAACACTGTAAAATAAATTAGACACAAGCCTAGAAAACACTAATATAAATCTATTAGATTTTTAAAAGTTTTTCTTGGAAATGTGAAAACTAATCTTACCTTTGCAGTCCCTTTTAGAAAAAGGAAAGTTCTTTGAAGTTTAAAGAGAAGAAATAGCGGACCTCAAAATATATACTTTGAGTAACAGTCAGAGATTCAAAATTTTTTACAATGAAGAGTTTGA
>CANFUB010000281.1 GCA_947450015.1 Bacteroidota bacterium
GGTGCTAAATTAGAAACCCTCGACAGAGAGCAAGCCGATTATATTGGTGTAGCTGTTGAAGGTCCATTTAAAAAAGACACCTACAGATACTAAACCGATTGGGTTTTAAGTTAAGTAGAGAACACTGTGTCAATACCAATTTAAAATCAAATCACAATTCATTTCTATGAATTCGCATTATAAAAACCTTCTGTTCCTTATTTGTTTATTGCCTTTATTGGCAATGACCAACAAAGAGCAGGAGGTTTTTTCTTTTGCAAACAACAATGTGGAAGCCAGCTTCGATGATACCGAAGTGAATAACGAAAAAGTAGATTCTCTGTTGGCCTTTGCCAATCGCTATTTGAATCGCCCTTATTGTTATGGCAGCAAACCACCCAAATGTTTCGACTGTAGTGGCTTTGTGCAATATTGTTTCAGTCAGTTTAATGTGAGCTTACCCCACTCTTCTCACAGCACTGCTTTCTTGGGCAAATTTGTGAGTCAGGAGCACGCGCGCAAAGGCGACTTAATTTTCTTTACAGGCAGAGACCATGCCTCAGAAACTGTTGGTCATGTTGGCATTGTAACAGAATTAAAAGAAGGTAAAATTTATTTCATACACGCCTCTGTTCAAGCAGGCGTCATTGTTTCTAACTCCGAAGAAGAGTACTACAAAAAAAGATTCATGATGATCAAGCGTTTCAAACTATAAGTTGAAATTGTTTTTGAAAATCTTAACCGCAATGGCAATCAAAATAACGCCAAAGAATTTGCGGATTACTAACAAACCACCTTCACCTAAGATTTTCTCAATTCTATTCGTCGATTTTAAAACGATATAGATGAAAATCAAATTGGCTACAATGCCAATAAAAATATTAATGGCATGGTAATCGGCCTTTAAAGACATAATGGTGGTAAGGGTTCCGCTACCTGCTATAATTGGAAAAGCAATGGGTACTACACTGCCTGTTTTGGCATTGGGATCGGTTTTAAAGAAATCGCGACCGAGTATCATCTCCAAACCAATAATAAAAATTACAACCGAACCTGCTAGGGCAAAGGAGTGAATATCGATGCCCAATAAATTCAAAAATTGTTCGCCCACTAAAAAGAAAAGGGTCATTAATAAACCTGCTACAAGTGTTGCAACACCAGATTGTATATGCCCCATTTTTTTGCGCATGGAGATAATCACAGGGATAGAACCGATGATATCAATAACCGCAAACAAGGTAAAAGTAATGGTGAGTGATTCTCTGTAATCGAACATAATAAGGTGGTTTCAAAGGTACAAAAAAAAGCCCCGCAAATAAATTTGCGGGGACCTTTTTAAACTTAATAAATGAATATAAAAAATTATCCTTTCTTCGCTTTAAGATCTATTACTACTTTGAACTCATCTTTAATCGCTTTGTCTTTCAATTTAGCTTTTAAATTAGGGAAAGCAGTAGTTGAACCGTATTTAACATTCCAGTCTAAACGGTTTACCATTACAGTACCAAGTGCTTCAACAGCATCGCCATTGATGGTTACTTTAGCAGGAACTACAATGTTTTTAGTAATGCCTTTTAAAGTTAAGTTACCAGCAATTGCATGGGTGTTACCAGCAGTATCGTTTGTTAAAGCAGTTACGCCTGTTACTTCAAATTTACCAGTTGGGTATATTTTTGTATTGAAGAAATCAGTATCGTTTAAGTGACCAACTAGGTAAGCATTTTTAGTAGCATCAGTTAAATCTAAATCTTTGATAGATTTAATATCGATTGTAAAGTTACCAGCAGTTAAATTACCATCTTTCACTGTAAGACTACCTTCGCTTAATTTCATAGTACCATTATGAGCATATGATAAAGCCTCACCAGTCCAGTTAAGAATTGAAGCAGCGGTATCTACTAAATAAGTAGTACCAGTAGAATCAGTTGCAACAGTTTGTGCAGTTGTAGCATCAGCAGCCGGCTGACTGTTACAAGCCGCGAATATTGCTGAAATAGAGATTAGATAAAATAATTTTTTCATGTTGCCACAAATGTACATACAATCATTGTTACAACATATATCTATTACCTATCCAAATATAGCGTTTATTTATAAAGTCGGCATTGGTGAACGAAGCGTTGCCAGAAGGGTTACCACCACTTACGTGCAAGTCGCTCCAAGCCGCGTGTTGATTCACAAAAGCAGCGCCTGTAAAGTTAAATGAAACCGGTGTAAACACACTGTTCATCTCCTCTTCTATTAACTCCATTCGCTTAGCATCGGTACAAAAAGCCAAACAAGTAATGGCACCATTTTTCTCAGCAGAGTGTTTCGCTAAGGCAATGGATTGGTCTTTGCTTTCGGTTTTAACAATGCAAATTAAGGGGCCAAAATATTCTTTCAAATAAATCGACTCATCTTTTGCATCTACCACTAAAACGTTCACCGATTTGATTCTCGCATTTTCGAATTCAGCATTGTCGATTTTCAAATCGTTGAGTTGTACTTGACTTGGGTATTTGCCTTTTACTTCTTCGATGCGTTTTGAGGTAGCATCGTTTTGTATAGCACCCAAGGTTGGTGCACCCGCTTTTGGATTTAATAACAAGCCTGAAACAGAAGCAATGATTTTATCTTTCACCTCATCGAAACTCAAGGTACCTTCTTCGGTTGTAATACCA
The DNA here is from genome assembly GCA_947450015.1 of Bacteroidota bacterium. GTDB lineage: Bacteria > Bacteroidota > Bacteroidia > NS11-12g > UBA955 > JABMMZ01. The sequence continues at coordinate 2,643 of CANFUB010000281.1, forward strand.
TCGGCAGGTACATATATATTCTGAGGAGCAGTACACATTTGTCCGCTGTACAATGAAGCTGAGAAAGCGATGTTTTGCGCTACTGGATCGATGGTTTTAACACTTTCTAAGATCACTGAGTTGATACCAGATTTTTCTGTAAAGCAAGTTTTATTTAGACTTTCAATATAATCGCCCATCAAGTTACCACCTGTATAGTCGATCATTTTTACTTGTTCGTTTTCTGCTAATACTTTTGCTAAAGGTTGATCGCTGCTATCGATGGCCAATTGTATAACGGTGGTTGGCAAACCATTCGCTTTTAATTCTTGTTTTAACTCATCGATAAAAATAGCGATTGGATACACGGCTTTCGGATGTGGTTTAACAATTACTGTATTACCTGTCACAAGACTTGCATAAATACCTGGCACCGAATTCCATGTTGGGAAAGTAGAACAGCCTATGGCCAAGCTAACACCTTTAGGAATGGCTTTAAAATTTTTATTAAGACTTAAATCGAACTTGCCCATGTTTTTGGTCCACACCACATTGCTTGGATAAACGGTCATTTGCTGATAAGCAGTTGCCAATACTTCTAAAGCACGGTCGCAAGCGTGCGGGCCTGAAGCTTGGAAGCTCATTAAGAAACTCTGACCAGTGGTGTGCATCGTTGAATATGCCATTTCGAAGAAACGTTCTTTCACACGCTCTAGTGAATTCGCTAGCACTTTGATTCTAAGATCGAGGTCGGCCTTTTTCCAAATATTGAAAGCAGCAGAAGCATTATGCACTAAAGTTGGCACATCGTATTGGGCGTATTTAACACCGATACCTGTTTGTAGGTAGGGCGATACTTCTTCACCAATGAAGTTGGTAGCATTGTCATCGATGAATGAATAGTTGGTATTGAATCTCGCTTGAAAAGCGGCAAGGCCGGCGGCTTGTGCAGCTTCGTCGTATGCTTTAGGATTTTCTGGATAGACAGCGAAATATTTTCTTTCGGAATTTGATTTAATTAGTTCTGATAAATTCATGCGCAAATCTAAAGTTTTTTTAGAGAAATATTGTGGAGTTATTCGTTATTGGGTTAATAGTTATTGCTGTTGGCAGGAGGCAGTAAGCAGTAGTTGTTGCTTGCGATGTGGTTTGTTGTTGGGATATGGTTTGTTGCTTCGTTCTAGTTTTTGTAGGCAGAAAGCAGGAGGCAGTAAGCAGTAAGCAGTCGGCAGCAGTTGTTGCTTGCGATATGGTTTGTTGTTGGGATATGGTCGGTTACTTCGTTGCGGTTTTTGTAACCGGTAAGCAGTATGCAGTATGCTTTTACCATTAGCAGCAACTGTAATATGACCATATATCATAGAAGCTCCGTAGGAGCTTTATCTTAGTAATGGGCTAAGCAGTAAGCAAAACCAAAGATTCCTTAACAC
>CANFUB010000282.1 GCA_947450015.1 Bacteroidota bacterium
AATGTTGTAGCACTAATTCCAGAGAAGCTATTGGTAGAACCTGTATTTGAAATATTGGTCCAAACAAGGCCGTTGTCGGTTGATTGTTGCCAATTGTTAACAGAACCAGTTTTGCCAGTTAGTGTTAGTGTTCCAGAGTTTGAACCACCACAGAATGTTTTAGAGTCAACATTGCCACCAACTGATGGTGTACCAGTAACAATATTTATTGTAATACCTGGCGTAAATTGTGGACTTCCACAACCGCTGTTTTGAACTTGCGCACGGTAGTAAAAGGTTCCAGTTGAATTAGCTTGCTCGTTAAGGAAAGCAGTTGTATTTGAAATATCAGTTACTGAAGATGCGAATGTGCTACTAGTAGATCGTTGCCATTTTAAAATGTCAGTTTGATTGCCATATAATGTTAGGTGGACAATACCAGTTGCGCAAACGTTGTTATCATCAGCGACAATATTGCCAGTGATAGTATTAGTTACATTTATTTTTGTGCTAGAAGTAGGTAGGTTCGAGCAGCTAGAAGGACTGCTAGAATTTACAATAGCTCTGTAAAATGTAGTTTGAGAGATATTTGTAACAGTTAGGCTTGTTGTAGTGTTAGAAATTGTAGTTGCATATAGGAAGTTGGCATCAGGTGATGATTCCCATCTTACTACTGAACCAGTTAAACCCGTTAAGGTTAATACAGTGCTATTAGAACCTGGGCAAACACTTACATCTCCACCAGTAATCACACCGCTACTTACACCACTAGAAATAATAATATTTCTTGTTGAGTGCGCTGTTTGTGGGTTATCTTGAGGCATATCGCCATATTCATAAATACCTTCTGCATTGCGGCTACCGATGTCATTCCATTCGCCTGACCAATCAAATAACTCAACATAATTTTCTTCACCAGGAACAGAAGAATTTAAGGTAGGGTAGTCATCAGGGTTGCTTGATTCCCAATTCATATGGCTATTGTTTACAGAATTTGGACCGCTGCTCCAAGTATGACCTGTTGAAATAGGCATTCCAACTTCAGGTCCAGTGATCCAATGGAAATTACCATCAGATGCACTTTGATTTGCATAAACGGTTCTGTTTAAAGCTGAATTGATTTGGGTGTAATCATCACTAGCGCCTATCCAGTTATATGTATAAACCGTCATTCCCCAAACAAAATTATTCTCATCTTTGCTTGTTAAGGTGGTTAAATAACCTTTTCTACCATAATACGAAGTTTCAGAGGCTGCATTTTTAGTGTCTACCCAATTCGTATAAGTGCCGCTTTTAACGTAGAAGTGACCATTGGTCGGATTGAAAAGTTTGTCGCCCAAAACAAATGTTACATTTCTTTTTTGTGAATAACAACTAGATGAAGTAGTCGTCAATGTAACAGTTCTTAATATGGTTTGCCAATTGCTAATAGAAGTGGAGCCATAGAATCTTAAAACACCATGAACATTGTCATATGAAGAAGCCATACCACCAGGTAAAGTGGCTGTATATGATAAAATGTCTCCATTGACACCAGAAATATAACCTCCTGTGATTTGTACGGTCATATTTGAGATGTTTCCTGTACCAGAAAGGGTTAAGCCCGCATCTACTACTGTTGCCGAATTGGCAGAAATGCTAAGAACTGAATTAGTTCCCGAAATTTGTGCTCTGCTCACAAAAATTGTTAATAAAAGTAAAGAGGTGACAGAGAACCTCATCATAAAGTGTTTCATATTGTGATTAAATTATTTGATGCAATAATACTTCATTTTAGTATTTAAGTACTAACTTTTGTCAAAAAAAGTGTAGAAAATGAATTCAAAAATTGTTTAAATACTTGTAATACAAGCAATTAAAATTTTATTTATTTTTAATAAAGTGTGGATAACCTTCATTTTTAATAGTGTTTAATACTAGAAAATTGGTAGCTTTATACTAAAAAATGGACAGTTGTAACTGATTTATTTATAGTATTTAACAAACATGAAAAATGTTAAAATTAATTAAATCTTAATTATTGATAAAAACGATAAAAAAGTAAAATAAATAAAATGTAATTGAGTGCTAAAAAGACGGATTTTTAATCCGTTTTTTTGGTCGAAAAAGTGATTGAATTTTAAACTTCAATCATCAATAAAAAATTAGTTTTTGATTATTTTGTTCGATATTTTGGTGCCATCAACAAAATTTAAATTGACGAAATACAGTCCTTTTGGCAGATTCGAAACATCAATTTTGTATCGGTTTTGTGCAAAATTTGGACTATTTTCGATTATAATATTGTTTCCATTAGCATCCAAAATAGAGAGTGTGAACTCACCTTCTGGTAGCGTTTCAAATTCAAGATACAAGTCGTTTGTAAATGGATTTGGGAAAATTTTGACTTTTTCGCTTTTCCTGTCTTTAGCGTCTAATTGAAGTTTTAAAATAGCACTCCATTGATACGAGCCATCAGTATTTATGATTTTAATTTTGTAATAAATTTTACTTACACCTAAATTTATGATGTTCTCATCTTCATATTGATAACTTTTAAGTTCTGATGTATTTTGCAATACCAATTGATCGCCAACTTTGTTAAATGAATAAGCATCAACTGATCTGTATATCTCAAATTTCTCCAATTGATCCTCATTAACCGTTGTCCATTCAATTTTTGCATTGTAATTGTTTTTCGAGACATTTAATTTAATAATATTGACTGGCAAAGCCGCCATCCCTGTCGCCATGGCCGAATTAAATGTGTATCTAGCGCAACCATCTGTAACGATGCAAGTAATCGAATAAGAATTGTTTTTATTAAGGTTACTTGGCGTAAAAGTAGTTGTGCTTGCATTAATACTGCCAAATGTGCCTGGGCAAGATGCTACCCATTCATACGATAAGGTAGAGCCCACTGGTGAACTAGCATTGACACTTAAATTATAAGTTGTTCCTTCTTGGATTTGTTTTGGTATTGTTATGCTGCTTATTTTGGGAGCCTTGTCAACCATTACCATTAATGAGAAATTGAAGAATTGTCTTACAGCCGCAATATTGGCCTCATTACTGCCTTCAATATCATGTCCACCCTGATACATAACATAACCCGATGTGTTTAAGCCAAAACCTCTGCCGTAAAGTGTTACTGCTGCTGGTCCATTTGATGAATTGGCATTCACATTTGATTGTATTGAATCATAACAACCAATATGGGTTGTGTTGCGCCATGAAGAACCGACACTGGGTATATAAACTTGTTCCGAACCATTTGTATGTGCAGCATCTTCATTGCCCATCATTTGAAATACGGCATCGTCTGGTCGCGCAGAAATAGGCAACCCATTATAATTAGCGCTATTGAAAAAGTAACTAAATGGTGCACTGCCATCATTATGCGAATTGTAATTCAGTAACCCTTTTGTCGTTAAGAAATTCATTTGCTCTAAGCCATTGCTTGGGTTTACCAAGCTCTCTAAAACACTTACTGCGTGACAACCTGCCCAAATGGCGCCCAAATGATTTCTATTCCAATTGTATAAGTTGCCGTGGTTAGCCCAGGTTGGGTCGGCATGGGGCATTACAAAAATATCATTGCATGCACCAAGTCCTGCAGCATTTGCAGTTACATAGGCGCTCGACGGAATTCCTGCATCTGTAAAGAAACTTTTAGAAATGGAAACATTCACAGGATTGAGTGTCCAATTTGGTACACTTGTTAAAGTTTGTGTAACGTCAAGGTTGATGGCACTTGTAGTGTATTTTCCAACAACACCTATACTAGTCCAAGCGTCAATTCTACTGCGAATAGCACTACTAATAAAATCGGCCGAGATTATGAAGGTACCACCTTTGTAATCAACGCCTGCATATGTAAAATCTTTGCCATCTTTTACTTTGCCTTTGCCAATAATCCATTTAACAGGAACATGTTGTGTTTTTAGAAGTTCGTATACAAGTCCATATGGTTTTAAGCCATTTGCAATTGTTTGTGTACTTGTTCCCATGTTAATGATATATGAACCTGAGGGGAAAATTTCAGTTTGACTGTTAGCCCTAAA
>CANFUB010000283.1 GCA_947450015.1 Bacteroidota bacterium
CTCCATTTAAAAATTCTCATCAGTTATACACTTTGCGAACACCCGACAATGATTCTACACAATACCATGGCAGCGTGGTAGCCGATGCTTATACGCCTCTTAAAAATGGTGTGCCAATATTTGCACCTGCATGGACCTATCTTATTGAAGGCAATGGCCCATCGTCTTCGCTACATTTTCAACAAGTATTGGAGGCAGTTCAGGTGTATCCCAACCCTTCAAATGCATTTTTAAACCTTAAGGGATTTAATGGCGAGCAATTAGAATTTACGATTTGCAATCTGCAAGGCAAGACCATACTATCAGGCACAGCAATCGACAACAAGATTGACATTTCTGTAATTGATGAAGGCATGTATTTTCTGAACTTAATGAACAGCTATGCTGCAAAATCGATGTTAATTTTGAAAGAATAAACAACCTACCTTTACATTTTAAAAGACCGTATTCAATAGCAATTTGTTAAATTGATTGTTACACAAAAAATAGTTATTTAAAATCAATGGATCCATACCAAGAAACTTTCGAAACCTGGAACCAATTGGCGCAATTGTATCAAGACCGCTTTATGGACCTCGACAATTACAACGCAACCTATGATTTTATTTGCAATACTTTAAGCGCAGAACAAATCAAAGTTTTAGAAATTGGTTGCGGTCCTGGTAATATTACCAAGTACCTTTTAAACAAAAGACCCGACTTAAAAGTATTGGCCACCGATGTTGCACCCAATATGGTAGCACTGGCGAAAGCCAACAATCCATCAGCTGAATTTGATGTTTTAGATAGCCGACAACTCCATCAAATTAAAACAAAATTCGATGCACTGATTGCAGGATTTTGCATCCCTTATTTATCAACCGAAGATTGTAAAAAATTAATTGCAGATGCTTCCGTTTTAATTAATCAAAAAGGTCTTTTGTACCTAAGTTTTGTAGAGGGCGACCCACAGCAATCGGGTTTTCAAACAGGCAGTTCAGGCGATAGGGCCTATTTTTATTTTCATGAATTAAACACCATAGAAAAATATTGCATGGACCAACAGTTTGAAATCCTTCAAATCTTCAAAATACCTTATACCAAATTGAACCAAAGTACCGAGGTTCATACCGTTTTAATTACACAACATTCTTAATAAAAAACATGTACCATTTCTCTTATTTTAAAGAACACGACCAACAAACCATTCTAAAGTTCATGGATGAAAATCCTTTTGCTTTTTTAACTGGCAGTACCCTTGCAGGTGGGCAAGTGGCCACACAAATTCCTGTGCTCATTGAAGAACGCGAGGGTGAACTTTACTTGCAAGGCCATCTCATGAAAAATACCGACCATCACAAAGCCTTTATTGAAAATCCAAATGCACTTGTTGTGTTTACAGGGCCCCATTGTTATGTCAGTGCATCGTGGTATATCAATCCGCACATCGGTTCTACTTGGAATTATATGAGTGTGCATGTACAAGGCTCACTTAACTTTATGACCGATGAATCACTGGTGGCTTTTATGCGCAAACTGACTTTAAAATTTGAAGGTGGCAACAAGGAATCTTTGACCTTTTATGACAACTTATCAGACACTTTTTTGAAACACATGTTACCCGCCATTGCAGGTTTCGAAATAAAGGTCGACAAGCTAGAGAATGTTTTTAAACTGAGTCAGAACAGAGATGAACAAAGTTATAAGAACATTATTTCAAAGCTCGAAGCTTTGGGTGGCAACAGCGCCTTAATTGCCTCGGAATTAAAAGACAGACAAGCCGCCTTGTTTCCAGATGGTGCTGCATGGGACGCCTCGAAATTTGATTCGTAAAAATAATTCTACTTTAAACAATTTACTTTTTACCTTTATAAAATCATATGAAAAAATTATCAATCCTTTTGTTAGTGGCCATGGGATGCTTCTTTCAAAACCTCTCTGCTCAAAAAATTTCTGAGGTAGACATGGACCTCATTAAAAAAGAAACCCAAGATAGTTTATCGCCTACTTATTATCCTACCCTAATCGATCGCTTGTTGGCATTCGACACCACCCTTACGAAACACGAGTACCAATTGTTGTATTATGGCAATGTATTTTACAAGTCGTACAATCCCTATGGCAATGCAAAGCAAGAGAGTGAGTTTATGTTGCTATTTAAAAAACAAGATTATGAAGAAGCCATTCCCTTGGGCAAGCAGGTATTACAGGAGAATCCAGTGAACATAGATATCATCTTTAAATTGATGGTGTGCTACCATCAACTCGACAAAAAAGTGATGGCAAAAAAGTATGCCAAGAATTATTACGCATTTTTAGAAACCATTTACAACAGTGGTGATGGTAAAGGCATCAAATCTGCGTATGTGGTGATAAAGGTATCGGATGAATACGCCATTCTTGGCGACCTCGATTTGAAAATTGTTCAACAAGCTTTGCGAGGCACCACCGATGTATTAACCATCTCAAAAGGTTCGAGAGGCAATGCCAACAAAAAAAAGAAAAAACGCATCAAAGAATTATACTTTAATGTTAGCTTACCCTTTGCACAACTAAGTAAAATGTTCGACAAATAAACAGCAGAACACTATCCAATGGAACAAGAAGAAACACTGAGCGAAAGTTTTAAAAGAGAACTAGATGCTGCCACCGCGAATACGGTTTTAGACCCTGCTTTTAAAAAGAAGAAATTGATTTTATGGAGCATAAGAACAAGTCTTACCGTAATCCTTTATCTTTACTTCTGGAACCATGCATGGGTCAAATGGAGCTTATTGCTCACCATTCCCTTATCATTGTTCAGTCTTGTAAATATTATTGGTTCTTCCTATTTTCTCAAGAAAAAAACGGCAAGTACCTTAGAAAAAATGGAGGCTTTTGATAATCTAAAATCAGGTAAGGAAGATGAACTATAAGCAAAAATTTTTAGTGTTGATTTTTTCAATGTTATCGCTTTCACTCAGCGCGCAATTGATCATCCAGAAAAACCGACTATTTGGTATCAACGACCTTACAACAGGCGACCCCTTAGTGGCCGCCAAATATGATTCTATCTATCAACTTCACTTGCGTCCGCGTGTTATTGATAAGAATTTTAGCAGTCAGCCTTTGCCCATTTTTGTATGTCTTAAAAATCAGCAATTCCAATTGTACAATGCGCATAACTCCACTTTTTTTGAAGGTGTTTTTGATGAGTTAAAATTGTACCGTCAAATAGATGAGCAAAGCCATGGCTTGAATCCACCAAGCTACCTGCCTTATTGGGTAGATTGTTTTATGTTGAGAAGCGGTGGTTTATGGGGTTATATTGCCTATAAAAAAGAATACAGTTTGCACGATGAACTAGCGCCCGAAGATTCCTTTTTGCTCATTAGACCCAAATACAAAGCTTTAAAATTTGTTGAAGAACAATATGGTGGCTATGACTCAAAAAAATACACCCGTACAAGGCGTTTGTTGGCGGCCAAAAAAGATTCATTGTGGGGCGCCATTCAATTCGAAACTGGCCAAGAGATTGTGCCATTTAAGTACCCCTTGCCCATCCATACTTTTAACAACAGTTACGACAACCGTGGCTTCGAATTTTTATCGACCACTGGTGGTTTTATTCCTTACTACGTAGCGCGTACCACTTATTATACCGTACCACAAACCATCATCAATCCCCAACATGCGGACAGCGGATTTGTGTTCGACTATTGCCCACAAATTGATATTTATAATGAATTTTCAAAACAGTATTTGTATGCCGAACCAAAGGAAGACAGTGTTGGCTTTTTTAAATTGTACGACTATAACACGGGGCAATTGCTACTTGCTTATGAGCGCAATTGGCGTTACCGTTATTTTAAAACTTTACGACCGATAGAAAACATATTAATTATAGAAGAAGCCACACCCTATGAGCATTGCTTTAAACAAACTTGGTTTAATTTAAGCACTGGTAAAATCATCTTACTGGCCGAAGGAAAAAATTACCATGCAACAGAATTCAAATTGAGCAAAGCAAATGAATTGAAGGTGTTGAAAGGCAAAAAAA
>CANFUB010000284.1 GCA_947450015.1 Bacteroidota bacterium
ATTGGAATAATACATCCCTGTGCGGGTTGGGCGGATGATAATATGGTCTTCACAATTCAGTTCCTTTATAAGGTCCATGATGTGTAAATCGTTGGTAAACCAATGGTGATAGAATTTTTCGAGGTTCTCTCCTTCTACTTTAAAAGAACCAGCAAGACCACCTACTTCGGTATCTTTTTCAAATATATTCACTGCCCATCCTGCTTTTGCAAGGTAATAGCCCATGGTAAGCCCTGTAAAGCCACCACCTACAATGTTTATTGTTTTTTTCAAAGTATCTAATTTTTAAAAACCCTTTTTATCTTTGATGATATACAATGGTCTGCGTTTTATTTCACCATAAATACGACCTACATATTCGCCAATAATACCAAGTACAAGGAGTATAATACCACCTATTAATAGAATTGATATCATTAGCAAGGTCCAACCTTCTACATAATCTTTAATGAAGATACGCATAATGAGTGCGTAAACAATGCCTATGAATGCACCGAACGAAGTTATAAAACCTACAAAAGTGGCTACTTTCAAAGGGGTATTCGAGAACGATAAGATGGCATCACTCGCCAATCTCAACATTTTCTTTAATGGATATTTTGTAGTGCCCGCAAATCTGCTTTCTCTATCGTATTCAACAAAGGTTTGATTGAAACCAATCCATGCGACCATGCCACGCACAAATCGGTACGACTCGCGCATGCTAAGAAACTGATCAAGTGCATTGCGGTCCATTAATCTAAAGTCGCCCGTATCCAAAGGAATATCAACATCGCTTAAGCGGTTAATGAAACGGTAAAACCATTTGGCGGTTAGTAATTTAAAAGCACTCTCACCTGCACGTTCAACGCGTTTACCAAAGATTACATCATAGCCTTCTTCCCATTTTTTAATCATCTCTAAAATGATGTGGGGAGGATCTTGCAGGTCAGCATCAATTACTACTGCAGCATCGCCTTTGCAATTATCTAAACCAGCAGTAATGGCAATTTGATGGCCAAAATTTCTTGAAAAATTAATGCCCTTAATATGTGAATCTAGGCTTACCTTTTCGTTTATCATTTGTAAGGTGGTATCTTTACTACCATCGTTCACAAAGATTATTTCATAATCATATTGATCCTTGTCTAATAAATTGAGTGTATCAGTTAACCTTTTATAGGTTTCGGCAAACACTTCTTGTTCATTAAAACAAGGGACTACAATTGAAATCAGTTTTTTCATTAAACGCTATTCTTAATATATTTTGATTACAATGGTATGTTGCCATGTTTTTTGCGTGGCAAGCTTTTTACCTTGTTTTCTAACATGCTAAATGCTGTAATTAATTTCGAGCGGGTTTCTTCTGGATAAATTACTTCATCGATGAATCCGCGTTCTGCTGCGCGATAAGGATTTGCAAAAATTTCTGCGTATTCTGCTTCTTTTTCTTTCCACGCTGTCTCAGGATTTGCAGCAGTGGTGATTTCTTTTTTGAAAATAATTTCAGCAGCACCTTTTGCACCCATTACTGCGATTTCTGCATTGGGCCATGCGTAATTCATATCGGCACCAATGTGTTTGCTGTTCATTACATCATAAGCACCACCATAGGCTTTGCGAGTAATCACCGTAATTCTAGGAACAGTGGCCTCACTAAATGCATATAATAATTTGGCACCATTGGTGATAATGGCGTTCCACTCTTGGTCGGTACCTGGCAAGAAACCTGGTACGTCTTCTAATACCAATAAAGGAATATTGAAGGCATCGCAAAAGCGAACAAACCTTGCAGCTTTTGTAGATGAATGCACATCGAGCACCCCTGCTAAAAAGGCAGGATTGTTGGCAACTACGCCTATGCTTTTGCCTGCTAATCTGGCAAAACCAACCACAATATTTTCTGCGAAATTCTTATGCACTTCGAAGAAACTTTCTTCGTCCACAATGCCTTCGATTACTTCGCGCATATCATAAGGCTGATTGGCATTATCGGGGATAATATTTTTCAAAACATCTCTTGTCTCGTTGCTCTTGGTATAAGCAAGTGTTGGTGCTTTTTCCTCACAATTCTGAGGCATGTAACTCAATAATTTTTTATAACCATTTAAACATTCTACCTCATTGGCAAAAGAAAAATGTGCGACACCTGATTTAGCAGAATGCACTGAAGCACCACCTAATTGTTCGCTACTTACTTCTTCATTTGTAACGGTCTTAACTACGTTCGGACCAGTAACAAACATATAGCTGGTATTTTCTACCATGCCGATAAAATCGGTAATGGCAGGCGAATACACAGCACCACCGGCACAAGGGCCCATAATGGCTGACAATTGTGGAATTACACCACTGGCAATTGTATTTCTGTAAAATATATCTGCATAACCACCTAGTGATACCACGCCTTCTTGAATTCTGGCGCCACCACTATCGTTTAATCCAATAATGGGTGCACCATTTTGAAGGGCAAGGTCCATCACTTTGCAAATTTTTTCAGCATGTGTTTCACTCAATGAGCCACCGAAGACTGTGAAGTCTTGAGAGAACACATAGGTAAGGCGACCATTTATTTTTCCAAAACCTGTTACTACGCCATCGCCTAGAAACTGTTGGTTTTCCATTCCAAAATCTTTGCTTCTATGGGTAACAAAAGCGCCAATTTCATTGAAGGTTCCTTCGTCCATTAGAAAATGAATGCGCTCTCTGGCGGTTAATTTTCCTTTGGCGTGTTGTGATTTTATGCGGTCTTCTCCTCCGCCTAACAAGGCTTCTTGTCTTTTATTATTGAGTAATTCTCTTTTGTCCATTTTGGGTTGCGTTTGTGCACTCATGATTGCATGGTGTTTAAAGGTGCAAATTAAGCGAATGAAAGGATAGAAACAAAAAAGCCATCTCTTTTTTTGAGATGGCTTTTTTGAAGTAATTTTTAATTGAAATTATTCAGTGATTACAATTTTAGTTGTTTGCACTTGGTCGTTGGCAGTTACTTTACAAACATACATGCCTGAAGGTAATCCTTCAACACTCATGGTTTTGTTGTAAGTACCATACGTTACATTTTCTTGAGGCAATGATCTTACCAATCTACCTTGCATATCAAATAAATCAACCATAACAGCTGAATTTGAATTCAATTGGTAGCTGATATTGATTTCTGAAGTTGATGAAACTGGATTTGGTGTTACTTGAACGTCGTTAGAGAAATAGCTTTGTAAACCTTTCACTGAAGCACCGAAAGTACTAAATTTAACATCATCTAGTAGTAAACTTGAAGCTTGAGTTGGCGTTGTTACACTAGTTACAAACATAACGATAGCACTATCTGGTGTAGCAGCGGATTTGTAGTAAGTATTTAAATCTGCAGTAAAGTTTACCCAAGGGTATTTAACACCTGGAGATGAAGCGAACAAAGTATTCATCACAGTATCGATTTTTGAACCATTTTTCTTGGTCATTAAAATCAAGAAACCGAAAGATTCAGTAGCTGTTGTTTTTGGCAAATAGCAAGCTAAAAATTTCAATGATACTGGACGGGTAGCCAAAGGAAATTTCATAGATTGCATAACAGCTACATTAGCATTATTTTGCAAAACAACAAATTTAGGACCACTTGGTGATACAATAGTTTGATTGTTATAAACGAAAGAAGTTGTTTGGGCAACAACACCAGAAGCCACAATCCATTTTGGTAATTGTCCATTTGCAATTGGGGTTTCGAAGTCGCCGTTTGGCACTAATTGAGCTTGAGTAGTGAATGCCGATACTAAAGTCAATACACAGGAGAGTAATATTTTTTTCATCTTTAAATATATTATTATGAAACAAATTTAAGCAATAAATTAATTAAACCAATAAATACGTCAAAATCGTTTTAAACATTGTTTTAAACACGTATTTAAAACAACACTTACTAATGACAATGGTCAATTATAGAATAAAAAAAAGTCACCTCGCGATGAGATGACTTTTCAAATTAATTGGTTGGTTTTATCTACTCTACAATGAATTTATTCATTG
>CANFUB010000285.1 GCA_947450015.1 Bacteroidota bacterium
AATCGACTGTAAGGCGAAAAACAATCGGCCTTGCCTGCTGCTTGAAACATTTTTTGAAGTTCTGTATCCAAAGTATATAACACTGTCTTCGGCAATAGCACTGTGGTGGTATGGTGAATGGAAGAATGGTTGACAAAGCCCCACTCCTCGCTGTGCTCATCTTCCATGCCATTGTCTAAAACAAATTCGAAAGTGCCTTCTTCAGCGTCTCTATCGGGATAATCGGTGGCCAAACGCACAAAGGCAATGTCCTTTTTTTCGGTTTTGAACCAACCATAATCAAATTGATAAGTAAGCACCTTGCTTGTAATGCTGATGATTTCGCGCCCGTAAAAATTCCATAAAATATAACGGCCCATAAAATAACCCACGATGATGACAAAGGCAGCAATGGGCATGAGCATGGCTTTCATATCGAGCACCCCTACATGGTATATTAGGGTTCCAAAAAAAAGTATAGCTGCAAAAAAAAGTATAACAACTATGATTTTACCGATTGGATTGGCCTGCACTTTGGCGGTAAAATTCAATTGCAAGCCATCGCACGAAATGTCCACAGTGTTTTTCAAAATGGAAATAAAATATTAAGGCTTTAAAATTTACGCAACCATTTCTCCGCTTCATGGCGCTTGTTAAAAAAACGCATGGGATAAATATGGTCTTGGAAAAACATGTAAAAATTAGAAGCCAATTTTGTCGCAAATGAGTTCACAACAATGGCCTCCGCTTTCACCATGGCTTTGCGTTTTGTATTTTCTTTTACAATTCTCATGCGGGCCACTTTAGTTGCATTGGTTTTATTGCTGACAATCAATAAACGTTTTAACGTTCTTCCAGCCACAAAAGCATCGAGCTCCTCATACATCGTTTCGACCTCTGCTTCGGTTTCTACAACACGCTCTGCCAAAACAATCTCAATGGTTTCTTCATTGAGCATTTTGAGCGATTTAAAAGATTTGTAAGTAGCTGCGTGCATCGTTTAGTTTTCGGATTTGAAACAAATGTATATTATTTCTAATCAAATGACTTCCAAACAGCACTTTTAATTGTGAACACAGTAAATAAAAATGTAAGCAAATAAGGACTCCCCGTCAAACAAATAGTAACTTCTAGATAGACTAATGCTATGAATTTGATTCAAATATTAAACCAACATCTTAACAGGCGATTCTAAATATTCTTTTAAAGTATTTAAGAATTTAGAACCTACTACCCCATCGACAATGCGGTGATCGCAACTCAAGGTTACTTTCATAACATTGGTTTTAGCAATTTCGCCTTTTACGATGCCCACAGTTTCTATTACCGCACCAACAGCCAATATTGCTGCATCTGGTGGATTGATGATGCCTGTAAACTCCTCGATACCAAACATGCCTAAATTAGAAATGGTAAAGGTATTGCCGGTCCAATCGGCTGGTTGTAATTTTTTATCTTTGGCTTTTGCGTTGAAGGCTTTTACTTCGGCACTGATGGTTGACAATGATTTTTGATCGGCAAATTTTACTACTGGTACCAATAAGCCATCATCTACTGCCATGGCCACACCAATGTGAATGTGGTGATTGAAACGGATTTTTGTTCCCAGCCAACTTGCATTTACCCAAGTGTGTTTTCTCAAAGCCATTGAAGTGGCTTTCACAATCATATCGTTCACAGAAATTTTTACTTCACCACTTGCATTCATCTCAGCACGGGCTGCTAAGGCTTGGTCCATGTTAATCTCCATGGTTAAGTAGAAATGTGGTGCTGTGAATTTACTTTCTGCTAAACGCGCTGCAATGGTTTTGCGCATTTGCGAAACATTGATTTCATCGTAGCTCTCGGTACCGCTTACATATACAGCACCTGAATTTGCGGCTGCTGCAGCTGGTTTATAATTTTCAATATCGCTTTTGATAATGCGACCATTTTCACCACTGCCTGCAATGGCTGCAATGTCAATGCCTTTATCTTCGGCCAATTTCTTAGCCAATGGCGATGCTTTAATGCGGTTATCGCTATTGGCAACAACCGGTGCACTTGGCACTGCGGCTGCTACTGGCGCTACTACTGCAGTGGTTTCTTGCTTAGCCTCTACCGCTTTAGGGGCGCTGCCGCCAGCAGCCAATAGGGCTGCAAAGTCTTCGCCTGCTGCACCAACAATGGCAATCACAGAATCAACAGGGGCTGCATCACCTTCGTTAATTGCGAAATGAAGGATGGTTCCTTTTTCGTAATTTTCTAGATCCATCGTTGCTTTGTCTGTCTCAACTTCTGCAAGTATATCACCACTTTTAATGGTGTCGCCAACCTTGTAATTCCATTTGCGTACCACACCTTCGGTCATTGTATCGCTCATTTTGGGCATTTTTATCGCTACCGCCATAATTTCAAATTTATATTAAGTGCAAACCTAACTATAAACAAGCAAATGCGCAAAAGGTTATCGATTCTTTTTATATATATTAATTCCACCCAAGATTTTGGCGTAATTTTGAGCCTTCAATTCCATGGAAAAAATTGCAATTGCCCTACACGGAGGCGCTGGTACCATAGCCCCTCACCTATTGACCCCCGCTTTAGAAAAAGCCTACCTCGCAGGTTTGGAAGCAGCACTCGATGCTGGCTACCAAGTGCTCAAACAAAATGGTTCGGCTACCGAAGCAGTGGCCATGGCAGTGGTAACCCTCGAAGACAATCCGCTTTTTAATGCAGGCAAAGGTGCAGTGTTCAATCACATTGGTGGGCATGAAATGGATGCCGCTATTATGCAGGGCATCGACCTAAAAGCCGGAGCCGCCTGTGGTGTGCCTTCTATCAAAAATCCAGTATTGTTGGCCAAAGCGATCATGGAAAAAAGCGAACATGTAATGATGGCAAGTCAAGGTGCATTAGAATTTGCGAAACAAAATGGCATCGCTATTGAAGACGATGCTTACTTTTATACAGAACAACGCTACCAACAATGGCAAGACATTAAAGGATCCGATAGCTTTCAACTCGACCATACCGAACAAAAAGGTGAGAAGAAATTTGGCACCGTAGGCGCTGTGGCTTTGGATTATCATGGTAACCTTGCCGCGGCTACTAGCACTGGGGGCATGACCAACAAAAAATACGGTCGCATTGGCGATTCGCCCGTGATAGGCGCTGGCACTTATGCCAATAATGCCACTTGTGCCATCAGTTGTACAGGGCATGGCGAATTGTTTTTGCGCAGTGTAGTGGCCTACGATATCAGTTGTTTAATGGCCTATAAAAACATGACTTTAAAAGCAGCATGCGATTTAGTAGTGTATGATAAATTGGTGAAGATTGGCGGTGAAGGCGGCCTTGTAGCGCTAGATCATTTGGGCAATATCGAAATGCCTTTCAACAGCGAAGGCATGTACCGCGCTAAAATAAGTTTGGATGGCGTTAAGGAAGTTAAGATTTATAAATAATCATTTTCTTAGTATCTTTGTTTGACCATCCATCCATGAAACCTTTTTTTCTAAAATACCTTTTAATTTGCGCGCTTAGTTGTGCCATTTTTGCGACTGCTTTTTCAAAAAATTATTACATAAAAGCTGGTGGCAATGATATTTTCAATGGCAATTCAATCAATGGTGCTTGGGCCACTATTGCCAAAGTTAATGCTACTACTTTTTCGGCTGGCGACTCAATTTTTTTTGAAGGCGGCAGCACATTCTCCGGCAATATTTATTTATCACCTTCGAGCAAAGGCACGCCCAAAAATCCAATTGTTGTGGGCTCTTATGGTGCCGGTCGCGCTACCATCTTAGCAGGCAATGGACATGGTTTTATGGCTTATAACAATGGCGGCATTGAAGTGCACAATTTGATTTTTGTGGGCTCGGGTTATAAAACCAATACTGGCACCGGTGTTTATTTTTACATGGACGATACGGCCAATAAAAAAAGAAAACACATAGAGGTTCACAATGTTGAAGCCTCTGGTTTTTACAATGCGGGTATACAAGTGGGCAGTTGGCCAACAGATGGCAGCAGAAGTGG
>CANFUB010000286.1 GCA_947450015.1 Bacteroidota bacterium
AACGATCCAACTCAAAAAATGCCGTTGCAGATATTTTTGATGAAGTGAACAAGGACTTGAAATCGCTTGACAAATCAAACCTTAACAATGCACTTTATTTAAAAGAACATTTTCCTTATGCGGGCGAGTTAATGTTGGGGCACTTAAGGTATGGTACTCATGGCGGCAATAGTTTAGAAAACTTGCATCCATTCTTAAGACAGAACAATTGGATGTGCCGTAATTTAGTGTTAGCGGGTAATTACAATCTTACGAATGTCGATGAATTATTTACGCAACTCATTGAATTGGGCCAACAGCCTAAAGAAATTAGCGATAACGTAACAATGCTTGAAAAGATTGGTCATTTTTTGGATGAAGAGAATGAACGCTTATTCAAAATTTTCAAGGATCAGGGCTATAGTAATTTTGATATTACTGAAAAAATAAAAGAAAATTTATCAGTAGAAACCATTTTAAAGAATGCGTTTAAGCGCACCGATGGTGGTTATAACATGGTGGGAATGATAGGTCATGGTGCAGCATTTGTGATGCGCGACCCGAATGGTATTCGTCCTTCGTTCTGGTATGCCAATGATGAGATGTTGATTGTGGCCAGCGAAAGACCTGCGATTGCAACTACTTTTAATGTGCCTTATACTAAAATTAATGAAGTAACACCAGGTTGCGCTTTAATTATTAATAAGGATGGCAGTTACAATGAAACCAGAATCTTAGAGCAAAAAGAAAAACGTTCATGTTCTTTCGAACGTATTTATTTTTCGAGAGGTAATGATGCCGATATCTACAACGAGCGCAAAGCTTTAGGTCAATTGTTAGCACCTACTGTAATTGAGAAACTTGAAAATGATATTGATAACACAGTATTCTCTTATATTCCTAACACGGCCTCTACATCGTTTTATGGCATTTTAGAAGGGGTGAATGATTGGTTAAAAACTAGACGTACAGAGCAATTAATGTCTGAGAATGGCACCTTAACGCCAGAGCGCATTAAGGAAATATTAACCTACAGAATAAGACACGAAAAGATTTTGGTGAAAGATGCGAAAATGCGCACCTTTATAACCAACGATGCAGATAGAGAGGATTTGGTAGGGCATGCTTATGATGTAACGTATGGCATTATTAAGCCGAACATCGATACACTTGTTATCATTGATGACTCTATTGTAAGAGGCACTACTTTAAAAACAAGTATTCTCAAAATATTAGGTCGTTTGGAACCAAAGAAAATTATTGTGGTTTCTAGTGCACCGCAAATCTTGTATCCAGATTGTTACGGCATTGACATGAGCCGTTTGAAAGATTTCGTAGCCTTTAGGGCTTTGTTAGAATTATTGAAAGATACCAAGCAAGAACACAAATTGACGGAGGTTTATGAGTTGTGTAAATTGGAAATGCAAAAACCTGTTGAGGATATGGTGAACCAAGTAAATCAATTGTACAATATGTTCATCCAAGAGCAGATTTCTGAAAAGATTGCAGAGATTGTAACACCTGAAGATTTCAAGCCGAAAGTAGAAATCATCTATCAAACAGTAGAGAACATGCACAAAGCAATACCTAACCACAGTGGTGATTGGTATTTTACAGGTAATTTTCCTACACAAGGTGGGGTTAAAATTGCCAACAGGGCATTTATTTATTTCATGGAAAAAAACACAGCTAGGGCTTATTAAGGACTAGTTGTAATGCATTGTACATTTTAGGAAATACTTACAACCTTTGCAAGGCATTGGTATGTTTTCAGTGTTGTTTGGATTTTTAAAAAGGCCTCTAGCTGCACTGTAATTGGGATTGTTCCAAACAGATTTAAAGTCGGAATTTACTAAATTGCCAAATCCTTCGTTTTCTCTGAAGGATAAGGAGCATGGGAACACTGTGCCATTGGGCTCTAAGTAGATACTTGCCCACAAGCTTTTACATGGTTTAGTGAGTGTTTTAAACAGCTCAGGTTGTTGTTTGTAATTTTCGGCCTCATCGTAAATGTCAGTGAGTTTTATCACTGCATCAAAGACTTCAAAATTATCGACACCAATGTCTTTCGCTAGGGTGCGTGCTTTTTCCACTTCGTGTTTATTGAAAGGGAATACCAAATACTTCCAAGTAATAAAAGGCAATTTGGAGTTGGCTTTTTTCCGAGCGGCAACCAATAATTTTAAGTTGTGTATGACTTGCTCAATCTGTCCTTTTACGCGGTATTGTGAATACACCTCTTGGGTAGCTCCATCAATTGAAAGGTATAAATGGGTAAGGCCAGATTTAACAATATCATCGGCCATGGTTTCATTAAAATGATTGAGGTTAGAATGGATCGTAGTACCAACTTTTTGGGAACGGGTGTAGTCAATAATATCAAATATTTGTTTATTTAGAAAGGGCTCGCCCCAATTGTACAAGGCCACACTGAGGGCATGCTCTTTTACTTGATCGAACATGGTTTTATAATTGTCTAACTTCATAAAAGCGGGACGCAACATTTCGGGGTGTTTGATGCCGGTATGGCAACCGGGACAGCGCAAGTTGCAAATATTGCCAGGGTCGAAAGTTATTTTATAGGGATAGCTTTTGAGGGTGGTGTTGCCATTTTTATATTCCCGTCTATTTTCGAGTATATTGCGTAATTTTTTAGGCGATGCAAAATGGTTAAGATAATATAGGTATTTCCGATTGGCGGTTAGTCTTAAGCGCATAGTGTTTCTATAATTTTAATGCAAAGGAAAAACGATGCAAACGCTATTCATATGAGTTGGGTCATGTAATCTACTTTTGAGGATATGATTTAATACATTATGAGAAGAAAAGCATGAAGTGTTAACGACTGTTTTCAACCATAAATTATGCTACTTTAGGCCTATTTATTTTGTGATATGAAACATATTCATTTATTTTACCTTTTTATTAAAATACCCTTAATTGATGAAACGTTTTTTCTTTTCTCTATTTGTCTTAGTGACCTTGAATCTATCTGCACAAACAGCAGGTGTTCTAACTGTAACCTTTACGCCTGTGGCCCATTCTCCATGTTACCAAGGGACAAAGAATGTCTTAGCAGCTTGGATTCAAACAAGTACAGGGGGGTTTGTAAAAACAAAATTAAGATATGCAGGCAATAGCACTTCTGATCATCTACCTGATTGGGCAGTAAATTCAGGAGGCACGGCCTTTAACTGTATGTCTGCAGCTTGTAATAAAACGGATGCAACAACTGGTGCAACCTTGAGTGGTTTTACGATTAAAAGCTTTACATGGGACGGAAAAGATGTAAATGGCACAGCCAACGGTGTTACAGTTGCTGATGGTACCTATAAGGTAACCATACAAGAAACTTGGAACCATGGCACCTCAGCTACAACTATAAGATCTTATACATTTACCAAAGGTCCGAATGCCGACCACCAAACACCAGCAGATGATGCCGATTTTAAGAGTATTAAAATTGATTGGGTGCCAGGTGGAAGCGCTAGCGTTGATGGTTTAGCTACAGACTTCAATGTTGATGTGTATCCTAACCCAAGCACAGGTATTTTTAATGTTGATTATAACCAATCAGGCACGCTTAAAGTACTTGATGCAACAGGCAAATTGGTATATGAAGAACTGTTGGAAACAACAAGTGCAGCAACCAAGAGCATCGATTTATCGGCTTTCGAAAATGGCATGTATACCATTCAAATTTTAAATGGTAACCAAGTTTCGAATTTTAAAATTGCTTTGTTAAAATAGCATTATTTTATTTCTGTGATCAAGGTATTAATCAAAGGGGTTTCATACACTTTGAAACCATCTGTTGAGTTATTATCTGCATAGATGAGGTAGGCTTGTAATTCTGGATATAGTTTTAAAAAAGCAATGGCCTTATCTAAGCCCATAACCAATATGCCAGTCGCATATGCATCAGATGAGATACAATCTTTAGCAAAGACAGAGGCACTCAATAAATTATTTTTTGCAGGGTAACCTGTTTTTGGGTCGATGTGGTGGGCAAAACG
>CANFUB010000287.1 GCA_947450015.1 Bacteroidota bacterium
TTGTAAAAGCCATAAAAACTAAACAACATGGCCAAACCTTTTTTCAAAAAATAAAAATGGTAAACCTCTGCCATGAACCAACCCACAACCTTTGGCGGATAGTAATAATCGTAGATGAAATGGTAACCAAAAACCAATAAGCCCGACAAACCAAACCAACCCAACAACTTCCATTTATTAAAAGGACCGAAAAAGAAAATCATGGGTGCTATAAAAATATAAGACTCCTTCGCAAAAGGACCGATAAACAAGCAAAACAATAACAACTTTGTATGCTGCTCTTTCAAGCCTACCAAGGTCATGGCCACCATTAAAAAAAACAAGGAATCAATAAAAGGCAAAGCAGCAAAATAAGCTGTATACCTTGCCGTTAATACAAACACAATACCTATAATAGCAGCAAACCGTGTGACATCATAGGCTCTGCAATACCTATAAACCATTGTACCAAACAAGGACATGATGGTGGTATTAACCAAAAAAAAACAAAAGGGCAATGAAAAATTACCTACAAAATAAGTGGGTGCTAATTTGTTAAAAAGGCCACCACCAATGGCATTCAAGCCATTTGCCAAAAAAGGTATAATGACTCTGTACCTGCGTACTGCACTTTGTTCGAAATCAAAATTGGCAAGCGCTGTATACGTCGTGCAATCGGTAAACTGCGACAAATCATTGGCAAATAACACCGTAATGGCAGGACCGAAAATAAGCGCAAAGCAAAAAAAGAAAACCAATACAGGTTCGCGTAAAAAAAATTGCCTCCAGTTCATGCTTATCAAATTAGAACGGGAAAGATAATAATTTTTATTTAGGAGTGTTAAGTTCAGCAAAAACTAATATAAGAGAAATCGCAAGAATCTGTGTAGTAATCTAGATTCCCCTCTGTGAATCAGTGGCTCATTAAAGCATTTGTCAACTAGGCTACCACATTAACATTGGCGGCTTCGAACACCCTGGTTTTTGAATTAAAGCAGTTGCCCTTTTCCATGATATGAACAATCATATTTTCTACAGAAATAGGCGCTCCCTCTTCAATATCAGCAATGTTATTGTGTTTAATGTTGCGACCATCAATAATCACCACAGCACCGCTGCCTATGGCTTCCATTTCACAACCATTGCGAATGATTACACCAGTATCTTCACCTAAGCCGATGCCGATGGCAGATGGATTGGCGGCTACTGCTTGTGCTAATCTTGAAAATCTACCGCGCTTATTAAAATGAGAATCAATAATTACATCTTTAATAAAAGCTAGGCCTGTGGTAATTTTTACCTCACCTTTTAAATGCGCATTGCTTGCATTCCCTTGATAAATCATGGTATTGCTCATGGCCATTGCGCCTGCACTTGTACCTGCAATGATGAATTTTTCATTCTCATATCTGTAATGCAACAAGTCTAGAAAATCGGTTCCACCAAAAATAGAGGTTAATCGCAATTGATTGCCACCACTAAACATAATGGCATCGCAAGCTTTTAATCTTTCTAGGTATTCAGGTTGCATGGCATCTTCGCGGTTGCGAATTTTCATGTGACCTACATTCTTACAACCGAGTTTGCCAAAAGCATCCAAGTAATTCTCACCTACCTCATCTGGTATTTGAGAAGCCGTTGTAATAATTTCGATTCTTGCTTCATTGTTATTAATTTCTTTAACAATGTTTTTTAGAATACCAATTTCAAAAAAATTAAGGTTATTTCTTGCTATGATTCCAAGCTCCAAATCTGTTCCTTTATCTTCTGCCCCCCCGACTGAAATAAGTGTGCCTTTTGGCATATTTGTCTGCATTTTTTTGATTAAGAAATTGCAAATTTAGTGTAAATAAACGAGTTCCTAATTGAGTTTATTGACAAAAGATGTGACAAGCTGTCCTTCGCTGACCAGTATTGACTCCAATTTATCTGTCATTTGGTACGAAATGTCCATTGGCATAAAAAATGATAATTGAATTGTATACATTTTAAAAAATAAAGAAAAAATATATGAACGTAAAACCATTAGCAGACCGAGTATTAATAGAGCCAGCAGTAGCTGAGCTTAAAACCGCAGGTGGCATCATCATTCCAGATACCGCCAAAGAAAAACCACAAAGAGGCACTGTAATAGCCGTTGGTACAGGTAAAAAAGACGAACCTATGACCTGCAAACCTGGCGATACTGTTTTATACGGTAAATACGCTGGTACCGAAATTCAGGTTGATGGCAAAGATTTCTTAATCATGAGAGAGAGCGATATTTTCGCTATTATCTAATTTTTAGAAAAGCGTAATAAGGGAGGCGTTAGTATTCTTCCAACCTTCCCAAAAAACAAACAATTTAACAATCAAAAAAAATTAAACAACATAAATGGCAAAATCAATTCATTTTAATATAGAAGCCCGCGAAGGTTTAAAACGCGGTGTTGATGCATTAGCAAATGCAGTAAAGGTAACCCTAGGACCTAAAGGTAGAAACGTAGTAATTGGCAGAAAATTTGGTTCTCCAATTGTTACCAAAGATGGTGTTTCAGTAGCGAAAGAAATCGAACTTGAAAACGAAATCGAAAACATGGGAGCACAAATGGTAAAAGAAGTAGCTAGCAAAACCGCTGATTTAGCAGGTGATGGTACTACTACTGCTACTGTTTTAGCGCAAAGCATTGTAACTACAGGCTTAAAGAACGTTGCAGCTGGTGCAAATCCAATGGATTTGAAACGCGGTATCGAAAAAGCAGTAGTAGTTACTGTTGAATCATTGAAAAAATTATCAAAAGAAATTGGCGACGATATCAATAAAATTGAGCAAGTTGCTACTATCTCTGCTAACAACGATAGCACCATTGGTAAACTTATTGCCGAGGCAATGAAAAAAGTAGGTAAAGATGGTGTCATCACTGTTGAAGAAGCAAAAGGTACTGATACCACTGTTGAAGTAGTAGAAGGTATGCAGTTCGACAGAGGTTACCAATCGCCTTACTTCGTTACCAATACCGAAAAAATGGAAACTGAATTAGAAGGTGCTTTCATTTTAATCTACGACAAAAAAGTAAGCAACATGAAAGATTTGTTGCCAATCTTAGAGAAAGTTGTTCAAACAGGTAAACCACTTGTAATTATCAGCGAAGAAGTAGAAGGCGAAGCTTTAGCTACTTTGGTTGTTAATAAAATCCGTGGTTCTTTAAAAATTGCTGCAGTTAAAGCCCCAGGCTTTGGCGACCGTCGTAAAGAAATGTTACAAGACATTGCTATCTTAACCGGTGGTACTGTTATTTCTGAAGAGCAAGGTAGAAAATTAGACGATGTTACCATGGAAGATCTTGGTAGAGCTGATAGCATTAGCATCGACAAAGACAATACTACCATCGTTGGTGGTGCTGGTAACAAAGAAGCCATTACAGGCAGAATCAACCAAATCAAAGCACAAATCGAAAATACAACCAGCGACTACGACCGTGAGAAATTGCAAGAGCGTTTAGCCAAATTGGCAGGTGGTGTTGCAGTATTGTACATTGGTGCAGCGAGCGAAGTTGAAATGAAAGAGAAAAAAGACAGAGTGGACGATGCATTACATGCAACCCGCGCTGCTGTCGAAGAAGGTATCGTTCCTGGTGGTGGTATTGCCTACATCAGAGCCATCGAAGCTTTAGATAAAATAAAAGGCGAAAACGAAGATGAGAACACAGGTATTCAAATTGTTAAAAGAGCTTTAGAAGAGCCATTGAGACAAATTATTGCAAATGCTGGTGGCGAAGGTTCTATCATTGTTCAAAAAGTGAAAGAAGGTAAAGATGACTTCGGTTATAATGCCCGCACCGAGCAATACGAAAACCTTATCAAATCTGGTGTTATCGATCCTACCAAAGTTAGCCGTGTAGCTTTAGAGAATGCTGCTTCAGTAGCAAGCATGATCTTAACTACCGAGTGTGCCTTGGTTGACATCAAAGAAAAAGAAGCTGGCCATAGCCACGCCCCTGATATGGGTGGCATGGGTTACTAAGCCTAATATAAAA
>CANFUB010000288.1 GCA_947450015.1 Bacteroidota bacterium
AATCCGATGGCAATGCATCTAATACTATTTTGGGGGTATTTACCACCTTTATTATCGAGGTGTCGCATCTTTGACAGCCTGAAGAAGGGTTTTTAAAACAATATTCGACTTTATAATCTCCAAGTTTTTTAGGTTCGTTTTTAGCGCCTACATCTAAATAATATAAGTAGGGGTTCGTTTTTGTATCAATAGTAATGACAGTGCTTAAGTTTACTCCTGATCCAATTGGTGCCTCAAGAACCCTAAAACTTTCTACTCCACCAGGACGATTAGTTGTACTTGGATCGGTAATTAATTTACTTAATTCTAATGGGCCACTTGCTTGGCATGTTGTAATCGAATTTAACTGAACAATTGGATTCGGATAAATTCTAATAGGTTTACATTCATAACTATAGCACTTATTATTATCGCTGTATTCATAACATATCGTATCCCTTAATCCAGTTAATGGCAATTGATTATTAGATACTTTAACACAGTATATATATGGACTGCTTGCGGTTATCCAACTTGGCTTTTTATTTTTCTGAAAATACCTCAAACCCGAAATATTACCAGGTAATGCAACTGCGGTATTGGCTGCTGTTAGATTCAAACAGCCATCATCAAAACATCTGGCAGCTACACCATTATACTTAAATGTTGGCAAGCTATTCACTGTAAGTGTAAAGCTATCCTTGCTAATAAAAGTTCCCTGGTAGGTTTTTTTCGTAACTATTAACTCAAAGTTTCTTGTAGATGAACTAGTAATTTTTGATTTAAATACGCTAGTACTAGACATTACCGAGTTAAAAGTAATATCATTCCATTGATACGTCCCTGTGTCGTTAGCCCCCAAACCACTGCCAACAACTTTGAGTGTATCACCGATACAAATGGATTGGTCGGCACCAGCATTTGCTTTGAATTGGGCGCTTACAGCACCTGCAAATAAGAGTAAAATTAAGAGTAGTTTAATTTTCATAAATTGTATGATTATCTATAAGACGTAATAATTAAATAAAACGTGTCGCTGAATACGAAATTATGAAAAATTTGAGGATTAACTGTCTTAAAAACAAAAATTTGACAGTTTGAAGACTTTTATTTTTAATTGCAATTAAGAACTAAGCGTTTTAAGTTTACGACCCTTCTTAAATACCAATCTTCCAAAGTTCTTTCCCTTGCGCAACAACTTTTGTTCTTCCTCTGGCAATGCTGCAATGGTTTTACATTCATCACTGCAACAATTGTTGTATTTCTCTTTACAACTAGGGCATTGAATAAACAATAAATTGCAGGCAACATTGGCACAATTTGTATGCACATCAAAAGGTTCGCCACATTGATGGCATTTAGCAATCACTTCATTAGATATACTCTCGCTTAAGCGCTCATCGAACACAAAGTTTTTTCCGTGAAATTTATTCTCTAGACCCTTGGCTTTAACTTGTCTAGCGTATTCTATAATCCCACCTTCTAATTGATATACCTCTTTAAATCCCTTGTGCAACATATAGGCACTTGCCTTTTCACATCTGATTCCCCCGGTGCAATACATCACAATCGGTTGGTCCTTCTTATCTGAAAGCATATTAGCAACGAAAGGCAATTGTTCTCTGAATGTGTCTACATCGGGCAAAATAGCATTTTCAAAATGACCAACTTCACTCTCGTAATGGTTGCGCATATCTACTACTACTACATCCTTACTGTTTAATAAATCATTGTATTCCTCAGCCTTTAAATGTGTTCCAATTTTTGTAACATCAAAGGTTTTATCTTGTATGCCATCGGCCACAATTTTGTTCTTAACCTTGATTGCCAATTTAAAAAAAGATTTTCCATTGTCATCTACAGCAATGTTTAAACGGATACCATTCAAAAAGTCGATGTTGTAAATGGCTTGTCTCAACAGTTCATAATTGCGCGTTGGTACAGAAATTTGAGCATTAATTCCTTCAGATGCCACATAAATTCTACCTAAAACTTCGAGCTTAGTGAAATTTATAAACATGGCGTCCCTAAATTTTTGAGGGTCTAGTATATGGTGATATTTATAAAAAGATATAGTCGTTCTTGGCTCATTATTACTCAATAACTTTTGCTTTAATTCTTCTCCGTTTATTTTATTATGAAGTATCACAACTGCAAAAATATGAAAAATACAAGTTGAAAATTATGATTTTAAACATATACCTAGTTCCAATTTGAAAATTCTATTTTTTTTTGAATGAAAATTATACAAAAAATATATCTTTGCTTTTATTTAACTTTTATGAAATTATTATTCAAACTGTTACTTTTGGTAACTATCTATTTAGCCTTACCAAACAACATGGTGGCTCAGAAAAAAATCTTCTACGACAACAATTGGGAGAAAACGAAGGAGAAAAAAGCCTCTTACTACCGCATTGTTACCCCAGATGGTGATAATTTTTTAGTACAAGATTATTTCTTGCCAGAAAACCAACTTCAAATGGAAGGCAAGTACACCAGTAGTAAATTAACCAATGATGATAGAACTGGAAACTTCGTTTATTATTATCGCAATGGTAAAAAATCAATGGAAGGTGAATACAAAGCTGGAAAAAATGTTGGAGAATGGACTTATTACTATAAAGAAGGAGCCAAAAAATCAGGTGGTAATTTCGAAAAAGGTGATAAAGAAGGTGAATGGCAATATTTCCACAAAAATGGCAAATTAAAAAGCAAAGGTGTTTGGCTTAAAGATGAAAAAGATGGCACTTGGACTTTCTTTTTTGACAATGGTGAGAAAGAGGAAGAGTATAATTACAGCAAAGGAAAAAAAGATGGTGTATACGCTGAATACTTTAAAAATGGCAAATTAAAAGAAAAAGGCAAATACGAAAAGGACAGTTTATTTGGAACATATGAAGAGTATTGGGAAAATGGAAACCTTGCTGGCAAAGGCGAATACGATGATAACAAACGCACTGGAAATTGGGAATGGTTTCATGAAAATGGTAAAACCTCTTGTAAAGTTGAATATAAAAATGGCAAGTTTTTAAACGGTAATTTCTATAACGAAGAGGGTGTAAAACAAAGTGGTAAAATATACAAAGATGACCTTGTTGAGCCAGTTGAATACACTGGAGGATCTGAGGCAATGTATAGCTTAATTGGCAAACAATTAGGCAAGAAACTTGATTTACCGGGTGTTAAAAAAGCCAAATATAAATTCTTTGGTTTTATTACATTGAAAATAGACGAAAAAGGAAATATTACGGATAGAGAATGGGTTATGCCAGATCTTGAAGATGATTCTTATGAGGATACTTGGGAAATGGTAGAAAATATTAATGCTGCAATTGATGACTTTCCAAGATTCAAACCAGCAATAGCTTACAATAGAAAAATTAAGACTTCATATTCTTTTATTTACAACATCGACTTTTCAAAAATTTAAATATAAAAAAATGGCTTTTACACTCCCCGAACTAAACTATGCACCTGCCGCTCTAGAGCCGCATATCGATGCAAGAACAATGGAAATACACCATGGTAAGCACCACAATGCTTATGTTACCAATCTAAATGCTGCTGCTGCAGGCACAGAATTAGAAAACATGGCTATTGAAGATATTTGT
This sequence comes from Bacteroidota bacterium, assembly GCA_947450015.1. Classification (GTDB taxonomy): domain Bacteria; phylum Bacteroidota; class Bacteroidia; order NS11-12g; family UBA955; genus JABMMZ01. Next base: position 3,594 of record CANFUB010000288.1, read on the forward strand.
AAAAATATCAGTAAATACCCAATGGCGGTAAGAAATAATGGCGGTGGTCACTATAACCACAGTTTATTTTGGAAAGTGCTTAGTCCAAATGGCGGCGGTTTACCTACAGGTGCATTAGCCGATGCCATTAACAATGATTTAGGTGGTTTTGATAAATTTAAAGAAGAATTTAGCAAAGCTGCAACCACTAGATTTGGCAGTGGATGGGCTTGGTTATGTGTAAAAGATGGCAAGTTGTGTATCTGTAGCACACCCAATCAAGACAATCCTTTAATGGACCTTGAAGGTGTTACTTGTGGAACACCTATCCTAGGATTGGATGTTTGGGAACATGCTTACTACTTGCATTATCAGAACCGCAGACCAGATTATATTTCTGCTTTCTTCAATATCATTAAT
>CANFUB010000289.1 GCA_947450015.1 Bacteroidota bacterium
CGAATAACATGTCTTGCAGGCTTGTTTTTTTACTTCGCCAAATTCATAAAATCGCTTGATATTGCTGAGCCTTTTAAAAATTTAAATTCTAAAAAACACCTTAGCAAAGTCCTACTTTGTAGTATGGTATTTTTTGTAATCGATGCCATTGGCACTATGCATTTGAATTATTTAATGGAGCACCTACACATTCGCCTCTTCCATTTCGAATACCTTTTCATGGTGTATTTCTTAAATGTATTTGCAATGATTTTTAACCGTGGTATCGATCTTAACAACGAAATTGATTTAGTTATCTAATATGGCACTAATTGTAAATTTAGACGTGATGATGGCCAAGCGAAAAATCAGCTTGAATGATTTATCTACCAAAGTAGATATTACCATAGCCAATCTTTCGGTCCTTAAAACAGGCAAAGCCAAAGCCATTCGCTTCTCTACCTTAGAAGCCATTTGCGAAGCGCTCGACTGCCAACCTGGGGATATTCTGGAATATAAAAAGGGATAAACATCTACTTATTTTTACAATATTTCAGGTAGGTTTGTAGTGCTTATGAACCTACCCGAATTATTAAAAGACAAAGCCATCAAACCAAAGCTTAAAACTGAAACAATTGCACAGGCTTTATTGGATACGAGTCTTCCGATTAGTCAGCTCTTAACTTTTGCACAAACTGCAAAAGACCCCGAGAAAGCCACTTGTATTGAAGCCATGGAGTTTGCAAGTCAAAAAAATGCCAATTTAATTACACTTGATGGTCTGGAATTTGTCATTTCATCGCTAGCAGCTAAAGCACCCAGAGTAAAATGGGAATCGGCAAAAGTCATCGGTAACATTGCGCATTTGTATCCTAACAACTTGGATAAAGCAATTGAAAATTTATTGATTAACAGCGAACACACAGGTACTGTAGTACGCTGGAGTGCAGCCTTTGCCTTGGGTGAAATCATCAAACTAAAGCTAAAAAAATATGCTGATTTGTTGCCAAGCATACAAAACATAATGGAACGCGAAGAAAAAAACAGCATTAAAAAAATATACCTCGCTGCACTAAAAAAAGCGAATGGATAAGTCCAATCAAAAAAACCTTTGTGGCTCACTATCATTGGCAAAACCTCTATTTTCCGAATATCGAAAACCATTCACCATACGAGATGTTTAATATTCGCAAATTTTTTATGTAAGTTTGTAAAATAAAATCATGGAAATAAATCTTGAAGAAGCTTTTCAGAAAAGAATTGACGATGAAATTAAAATCGAGCCCCGCGATTGGATGCCGGAGAAATACCGCAAAACTTTATTGCGTCAAATCTCTCAACACGCACACAGCGAAATCGTAGGCATGTTGCCCGAGGGCAATTGGATTACCCGCGCTCCCAACCTTCGTAGAAAGGTAGCCCTATTGGCCAAAGTACAAGACGAAGCCGGTCATGGCCTCTACTTATACTCTGCTGCCGAAACTTTGGGTATGAGTCGCGATGAAATGTTAAACGAATTGCATACAGGCAAAGCCAAATACAGTAGCATTTTTAATTACCCAACATTGACATGGGCCGATATGGGCGCCATCGGTTGGTTAGTTGATGGTGCAGCTATTATGAACCAAGTACCACTTTGTAGAGCCAGCTATGGTCCTTATGCAAGAGCAATGGTAAGGGTTTGCAAAGAAGAAAGTTTTCACCAACGCCAAGGTTACGAAATCATGCTTACTTTATGTCAGGGTACGCCCGAGCAAAAAGCCATGGCACAAGATGCCCTGAACCGTTGGTGGTGGCCAAGCATGATGATGTTCGGTCCGAACGACGACAATTCTCCTAACAGTGCACAAAGCACCAAATGGAAAATCAAACGTTTTAGCAATGATGAACTCCGTCAAAAGTTTGTAGATGTTTCGGTACCACAAGCCGAAATATTAGGCATTACAATTCCTGATCCTGATTTGAAATGGAACGAAGCCCGCGGTCATTACGATTTTGGTGTGATCAATTGGGACGAGTTTAACCAAGTGGTAGCTGGTAACGGACCCTGCAATAAACAACGCCTTAAAGCCCGTGTAGATGCATGGGAAAAAGGTGCTTGGGTAAGAGAAGCAGCAGTTGCTTATGCAGAAAAAAGAGAGAAAAGAAATTCAAACAAAGAAAATTCAAACGCAGCCTAATTAACGAATATGAGTAATAAAGAATGGCCTCTTTGGGAGGTTTTTATAAGAGCCAAACAAGGATTAAACCATAAACATGTAGGCAGCTTACACGCAGCCGATGTGCAAATGGCTATTGAAAATGCGCGCGATGTTTATACCCGCAGAATGGAAGGGGTTAGCATATGGGTAGTAGAAAGCAAACACCTACATGCCAATGAACCTTCTGAACAAGATGAATTATTTGATCCTGCCAATGATAAAATATACCGTCACCCAACCTTTTATATTTTACCAGAAGAACTAAACCACATGTAATGGCTGAAAAGGACCTACTTTACAATTATTCTTTACACTTAGCCGACAACAGCATGATCCTTGGTCAACGCTGCGGCGAATGGTGTGGCCATGGCCCCGTTTTAGAACAAGACATTGCACTTACCAATATTGCACTCGATTTAATTGGTGAAGCCCGCAGTTTATACCAACTAGCAGCCGAGTTAAAAGGCGGTAATGCGAATGAAGATACCGTTGCTTTTTTAAGAGATGTAATGGCTTATAAAAATGTTTTATTGGTTGAACAACCCAATTACGATTGGGCCTATACCATTGTGAGACAATTTTTTTATGATGTCTTTCATTTCTACTTGCATTCCGAATTAATTAATAGTACCGAACCCCGCTTAAGTAATATTGCTGCTAAGTCATTAAAAGAAGTAACTTACCATTTAAAATGGAGCAGCGAATGGATGATTCGTTTAGGCGATGGTACAGATATTAGCAGAGAAAAAATGCAAGATGCTGTGAATGGCCTTTGGGAATATACTGGTGAGTTATTTATGCCTTCTGCCATAGAACAACAAGCTTTCGAAGCTGGGTTTGCGCCCGACTTAAATATTCTAAAACCACTATGGCAAGAAAAAGTGGAAGATATATTAGCGGAATCAACCCTCTTTATTCCTGAAAACAACTACCAACAAAAAGGAGGTAAAACAGGCGTTCATTCCGAACACATGGGCTATATTCTTGCCGATATGCAATACCTTCAAAGGGCCTATCCTGGCGCTAATTGGTAATTTAAATTGACACAATTCTGACCCGAATATGACTTTCAGCAGAAGGTCGCTCCAATTCTTTTCTCTAGGTTTGCATTCATGAAATATTTATTTCTACTGACTTGTTGCTTTTTTACAAGTTTTAATGCGTTTGCGCAAAGAACCATCGATTTAGACTTTACACTATTAGAGCCTAAGAATGGCGCCTATGTGCAACCCGGTGTCGATTTTAAATTCGTCATGAAAATTAAAAACCTGTCGACTGATGACATAACCATAGCTGATACCCTTTGGATTTATTTAGTTTTAGATGGCGACACTGTTTACTTCCAACCCGTGCGCACCACCACAAGTGCCAACCACATGGTATTCGATCATAAATCAATCAAAGCGAACGATTCAATTACTTTTTGGAATTTATTGCAACTGCCCATGTCGAAGTTCAACAAATCCGTGCAATTTTGTTTATCAGTAATGCCGCACAACGGGCAATCAGTAACAGATACTATTTTATCCAACAATGGCAATTGTGCACTCATTAAAGCGCGACAAGACCCAGCCAGTATAAGCTATTTAAGTACACACAACATCAATGTTTATCCCAACCCTTGCAGTGATTTTATAATGATAGAAAATGTAACAACTACCGATGCCATTGCTATTTTTGATATGAAAGGGTCACTCGTCAAAACTGTTTTTCCTTCGAATGGCCGAATTGATTGTTCCGATTTAATTGATGGTTTGTATCAATTGAGAACAGCTGCTGAAAATGGCGCCAACAACATCCTATTTA
>CANFUB010000290.1 GCA_947450015.1 Bacteroidota bacterium
AGGGCTTGCAGGAGATTATTTTATTCGAATTTTAATTCGTCGGCAAATTCAATCGGAATTTTATGAACCGTGCCAAATGTTTTAATTCGGCAATAACCATCGAATTTTACTGGAAATACTTTTTGTTTGTTCAAGGCATTTTCAATCAATCCACCCAGACTTTGACTATATCCCATTTTAACCATGTCGATTTTAAAATGCAATGGGATTTCAAAATTAGCATTAGATTGTATGGTTGTGAGTGCAGTTTGAGAAACATGACCGATTGAAGCATCGTTCGAAAAAACTTTTAATTCTGTATTGAGCAATGTAGCTTCAAGTGAATTTGGGTTGTTGAAAACAGCAATAGCATTCACATCGGCTATATTGCCATCAATCTTCACCACTTCAATGGTTTTGATGGCAACAAAAGTAGGTTCTTTAAATGGATTGAAATACAACCAACCTGCAATACCAGCAATAATTAATGCAATTAGAATAAGGATTTTCTTTATCATGAATGGTGTACAAATTTATTAATAATTGTGATATTTTGATTGATTAAACTATCAATAAATTTATTTATTAAAATGACTTATTTTTCCTTCATAGGTTTATATCTAACCCCAATATACAATTCTCTTCCTCTAGTTGGTCCCCAATTAAATGAGGTATCAAAATAAGGACTGAATGGATTTTGCCAACTCACTATTGGATTCGATTGAGTAAAGTTAAGTATGTTCTCACATCCACCATATAACTCCAATTTTTTCCAACTCTTTGTAGCTTGTAAATTAAATATAGCATAAGGTTTAGACGTTTTTGCTTGCCTAAATTCTTCTGGATTGTTCTCAGTATTTGGCAATCGTTGTTTACCAAACCAGTGGGCATAAAAATCAACTCTCCATTTTTTACTTTTAGGTAAATAGGAGAGTGCTAAAAGTACTTTGTGTTTTGAATTAAATGGCAATAAAAATTTAGCGTTATTTTCTATTCTATAAACATCTAAAAAATTATATGCTGCCTTGGCTTCTATTATTTTATGAAACTTAACACTTATATCAGTTTGAAATCCGTTAGAGATAGAGGTGCCACCAAAATTAGTAATGATAGCTTTCGTTGGATCGGTGTCGTAATCAGGAAATACTTGGTTTTGAAAACGGGTTTGGTAATAATCGAAAGTTATATACCCTTCAACATGTTTTTTATTAAATTTTTGAAGAAAATTAACTCCCCAATTGAATGATTTTTCGGGTTGCAATTGTTCTTTAAAAATCACATTTCTCGAACTCACTAATAAACCAATGTTTTCTGAAAATAAATTAACTGTGCGCCATCCAGTACCTGCTGATGCTCTTAGTGTCGACTTATCCGTTAAATCGTATTTGAGCATTGAACGCGGAGTGAATTGCCACCCAAATTGATTGTGATGATCGGCCCTAACTCCCGTTATTAAAGTTATAATATCACCCTTCCATTTAAATGTGTTTTCGGCAAATACTCCTGGAATATTTTCGATTTTTGTATAAAATCCACCATAGGTGCGTTTTAAATTAGTATCCGAAAAACCAATGGTTTCATTCAAATCCTGGTGTCTATAACTTATACCTGTTTTGAAATCATGTGTGCCATTCCAGGTGAGTTCGTATTGCAAATTAGCATAGGCATTTTTTTGTGTTGCCTTGTATTGAACAGTTCCAAACCAAGATTTTTGATCTTGCATAAAACCCGAAGCAATTAGTGTAAGCTTTTTAATGGAATTGAAACGATAAGCGGTTTTTGTATAAGCCTCATTTTGCAAATAATTTATCTTTTGACCGTAAATATTCATGCTTCCTAAGTTAGTTTTTGAATTGTAATTATTCTGTCCACCTATTCTTTGTTCTCCAAGAAATCTAAGGCCTAATGTGCTGTTCAAGCCTTTTTTATTTTCATCGCCATATTTTATTTTGTCAAAAAATAGGTAGCGTTTGAGTTGTGGTAGGTCTAAAAAGCCATCTTTATTTCTATCCCATTTTTGAGCGGGTTGTACCATGTGACCAGAAATTAAATTACTCCATTTTCCTTTGCCAAATCTATAATTGATATTGTATTGAGTTTCTCCAAAACTATTGGCATAAAAATTCAATAATAATTTGTCACCTTTATCTGTACTTTTACTAATAACATTAATTTGGCCTACCATGCTTTCATAACCTTGAAGTACCGATGTAGTGCCCTTTGCAACAAAAATATTGTCAACCAAAGTGCCTGGAAAACTGCTAATACCATAGGTGTAAGTTAAACCTTGTATCAATGGCATTCCATCAATCAATACTTGATTATAAACACCCGATAAACCCAAAATTCTTAACTCTTTTGAATTGGCAATGATATTGGTGGTCATAGGCTGCACCGTGCCTTGTGTCTCAAAACATCCAGCAAGATCACAACAAGCAGCTTTCTTTAATTCACCCGCGGAAATGACTTCGGTTTTGACAGTTTGAAAACCAATATAGGTTGTTGCTGAGTTATCGCCTTTAACTGTAGCTTTAGCAATGGCGTAAATAAATTCTAATTCAATATTTACAGTCAAATTATTCTCAGTATCAATAGTGTCTGATTTGTAATTATCGTGTGAAATAATTAAAACCCTAACGACCCTACCTTCAATACTAATGACGTAATTGCCATTTGAATCGCTCGTGCAAGTGCGATCTGTATTTTGTAATATAAGCCTCGCATTTGCTATTGGCTTTTTATTTTTATCAGTTACCTTTCCCTTTAAAAGCGATTGAGAAAAAATCGCACATGAGAAAAGCAACCCTATTGTTAGAACAATAAGATGTTTCATAAAAATGAATAAAGTTAGAGCTAAGGTGTTTTAATTTTTACCTTGTGAACCTTGGCATTAGGATCTTCGCAAGTTCCAGTATTTTCAATAATGGATTTTAATTCTTCAGGTTTTACCTTGTTTGGGTCGTATACAATGGTAATTGCATCATCAATAGTTTTAACACTTTTTACACCCTTTTTTCTATAAAGTGCAGTTTCAACCATTTTACTATCTGTTTTACAGTCTATATCCGAAACTGAATAGGTAATAGTAGCTGTTTTTACTTTGCTTGAATCTTTAGTTGTTGTTTGGGCATTGGCTGCATTTGCAAACAATACAATGGTTAATATGGCAAGGTATTTACTTGCTTTCAATAAATTGATTTTCATTTTTTTTTGATTAAATTAAGTGATTAATAAATAAGTGGTTTGATAGTAATAGTCGGTCGTATATTAATCAGCTTATTTTGGGTGGTTGCCACTTTGTCTCAAAAAAATCAGAATGAATTTGTAACTTAAAATTGCTGTAGGCAATTGAATTTGGAAATGAAAAATAGTTCAGTTTCATGAATTCAATTTGGGCTGTGAAACCAGCACAAGAGCCACAAGAGAAGAAGGGAGAGCAACTGTTACAACCATCCTCTTTATTATTGTTTTCATTTGTAGTTTCTTCAGTATCCTTACATGTTTCTTCATCGCAGCAATAGTGGTCAATTTTTGTCAAACCATTTGAATTGTTATTCACTTTTGGGGTGCAACATGGTACAACCGAAAGACCGAGTACAATCGAAAACATGAATATTGCCAAAAATTTCATTTGTACGAAGATACTTTTATTATTAGAATTTTAAAATTCACTTTCAAAAATGTCGAACTAATTTTCATTTCTTTTTATAAAACTAAAAGCCTTCAAATAATAAAATAATATTTTAGATTTAAAAGAATTTAATCCTGTTTTACCTATATAATCAGCTAGGAAATCCTTCCAATTATTTGAGTTTACAACACTAAACACAGTTGAAAGTGAGGGCCCATTAACACGGGTTGTATGCCACCAACCATTCGGCATGTATAAACTTTCTCCAGCCTTTAAAACAAATTTTGTTGGCTTGGTTTGTGCAAACAAAGGGAAAGCGTTTAAGTCTGGTTGTTCAACATCAAAAATTTTTGAA
>CANFUB010000291.1 GCA_947450015.1 Bacteroidota bacterium
AGAAACAATATGAAGGTAAACTGTTTAATCAAACAAAAAACTGAATTCAAAGATAAGACACCAAAGTAACATAAACAGTTGCTTGCCTAAAAAAATGACCCTTTGTTGGTCATGCCAATGTAAAATTTTACACCAAATGCTTTTCTATCAAGTATTCTGCAATCTGCACGGCATTGGTAGCAGCGCCTTTTCTAAGGTTGTCGGCCACTATCCAGCAGTTCAAAGTATTCGCCTGACTTTCATCCCTGCGGATTCTGCCTACAAATACTTCGTCCTTGTTATGGGCATGCAAAGGCATAGGGTATTCCAAATTGGCCACATCATTTTGTACGATTACCCCTTTGGTATTTTGTAAAATTGAAACGACTTCTTGTAAATCAAAATCATTTTCGAATTCAATGTTTAAGCTTTCACTATGGCCACCCATCACTGGTACACGCACAGCAGTGGCAGTGAGTTTAATGCTGTCATCACCCATAATTTTTCTGGTTTCGTTCACCATTTTCATTTCTTCTTTGGTGTAACCATTGTCCATAAAAACATCGATGTGGGGCAATAAATTTAAATCAATGGTATAAGGATATGCTTTTTCGGCAGTGGTACCGTTGCGCTCGGCCATCAGTTGGTCGACCGCTTTTTTACCAGTACCCGTAACACTTTGATAAGTGCTTACCACCACGCGTTTTATTTTATATTTTTCATGCAAAGGTTTCATCACCACCACCATTTGTATGGTGCTGCAATTGGGATTGGCAATTATTTTATCGGCAGCTGTCAAGACATGGGCATTCACTTCTGGCACCACTAATTTTTTTGTTGGGTCCATGCGCCATGCCGAAGAATTATCGATAACGGTAGTGCCAGCTGCTGCAAATTTTTCGGCCCATTCCAAAGAAGTACCACCACCTGCAGAGAACAAGGCAATTTCAGGTTTTAAATCAATGGCAGTTTGCATGCTCACAACACTGTAATCGGTGCCCTTATAGTTAACTTTTTGACCAACCGATTTTTCACTCGCCACGGGTATTAGTTCTGTCAACGGAAAATTTCTTTCGCTTAATACCTCTAACATTTTAGTGCCTACCAATCCAGTAGCACCTACAACTGCAATTTTCATGGCGCAAAAATAAGCGAAATAATTGGGCTACTAAATGCAGAAAAAATAATTTATAGCAAGATAGAATTCAATATACTACACCAAATGTTTTATGATAAACAAAACAATGTGGCCTTACTTGTGGTTAGCTTTTTTGAACTGAGTGATTTATTAATTATATTTGTACTAAATACCCATGATAGCCGAAGCGCATTTAACAACCTTACTCGAACCTTTAGAGCCCTCTGATACCGTAAAGTATGCCTATGAAAAATTAGCAGCTTTGCATGTTGAGTTGTTGCCAGTTGTTAAAAATTACCAATTGTTGAATTACATTGGTTATGCCCAGTTAGAAGGCCGAGCCCAAACTGACAAGTTGAGCGATATTCCATTGTACCATCCGATTTTGCCAAGCATATTGCCAGAGCAGCATTTGTTCGATGCGTTGAAACAATTAAAGTTTTTAAACTTGCCCATGTTGGCCGTGCAAAACGAGGAGGGACAATACATCGGTATTCTTAAAACTTCTGATATTGTAAGCATTTTAAGTAAGAGCTTAAGCATTGGTGCTACGGGTAGTATAGTGGTTTTAGAAGTATTGCCACAAGATTATTCTTTAAGCGATATTGCCAGAATTATTGAATACAACGATGCCAAAGTGTTGGGTGTTTTTACATTCGAAATAGAAGGTAAAAATGAATTAGAGGTGCACTTGAAATTGAATACCACCATGCTAAAAAATATTCTCGCTACCCTCGAACGTTACAATTACAAAGTGACGCAGTACTTTAGCAGAGAAGATTTAATCGACGATTTGGACAGCCGCTATGAAAGTTTAATGAAATTCTTGGACATCTAATTTTGAGATTGAAACCTTGTTTGATATTGTGTTTTCTGTTCATCACCTTTGGTGTTTACGGACAACAAAACGACAGTGTTTTTAAAATTGAAAAAATCGAAATTTTAGGAAATAAAAAAACAAAGGCATTTATCATTCTGAGAGAGCTTACGTTTCACCTCAACGATACTGTTCACAATTGGAGTTACCACAAAGCACAAAGTAGAAAACAACTCATCAACCTGTTTCTTTTTAATGAAGTTGAAATTGAAAAAAATCAATTGAATGAAGTCACCGTTCGCTTGACCGAGCGCTGGTATTTTTGGCCTGTGCCCGTGATCCAAATTGCCGATCGCAATTTAAACCAATGGTGGTTGAGCAAAGACCCTTCGCGCTTAATTTATGGCGTTCAAATGCAGTGGTACAATATTCGGGGCCGCAACGAAACCATGGTGCTCGACTTTAAAACGGGCTATACCCAATTGTTTAATCTCAACTACCGTATGCCGTATTTTAATAAGAAAAGTACTTGGGGTTTTCAGTTGAATACTAGCATTAGTGCCAACCGCGAACTGTGGTATAAAACAGATCAAAACAAAGTGCAATTTTTTAAAGACAATGGTTTGTTTTTAATTAACCGCAGAAGTGTAGAGGTGATGTTCACCCACCGAAAAAAAATATTCAATTACCACCAAATTTATGGCGGTTACAGACGCACCTTTGTGAAAGATACAGTGCTAAGTGCTGCTGTTAATCCTGGCTATTTATATGATAGCAAAACCGAACAAAATGAATTGTTTGTGGGTTACCGTTACACCCGCGATAAGCGCGATTTAAAAGGCTATCCCACCAGTGGACATTATTTAAAAACCAGTATTGAAGGGCCTTATTTCGTAAATAAAAAACTGAATCCTTTTCCTTTTAATTTAAAATTAACAGCGGCTAAATATTGGCATTTAAAAAACAATTGGTTTGCCAGCATAGGCGGCAACGCACAGTTTTTTGAAATCAGTCAGCTGCCATACAACCGCACGCAAGCTTTAGGTTATGGCAAAGATTTTATTCGCGGTTATGAATTGTACGTAATCGATGGCAACCATTTTGCCATAGGTAAATCTGAATTAAAATACCGCCTCATCAATAAAACCTTTAAGTTTATGAAGGGGGTTCGCAACTACGAAAAACTGCCGATGGCAGTATACCTCACCACATACTACGATGCGGGTTATGTTTGGAATTACAATCCATTAACCACTGCGAATAACAGCATGCCCAACACCTACCAATACGGCACTGGCTTTGGTTTAAATTGGGTGCTCTTCTACGACTATTGCATGCGCACCGAATACAGTTTAAATAAATTTGGTCAGCACCGCTTGTTTGTGCAATTCGTTGCTTCTATTTAAAATAGAACGTTTAATTTTTAGCTACTTCGATTAGCATAGCTACTACTGAGTTGTCATTCGCCTCATCGGTTGTGAATGAAATCACATCGGCTGCATTAAAATTCACTTGCAACAATTGTTGGTCGAACACCGTTTTTATTTTTTGATTTAAACTGCCTTTTGCTTTGCTTAATTGTTGACGAACAGATTCAAAATCAATGGGTTTTTTAGTAACCAAAATGGCGAAGTAATCTAAGTTACCCACCTCATCTGGCTGCAGGCTGTAATCGCGCGGAAACAAACGTGTGCCCATGATACCGCAGTATGGCGAATGTTTAGGTGTATAAGGAAATAATCCTTTCACAGAACCATCGGTTTCTAAGCCGTATAAATACGTATAACATTCGGCATCGTTGCTCACTTGAATTTTAAATTTGGCAGTGCCTTTTGCAAGGGTCTGTGTTGTTCTAAAATTGAAATCTGATTGAGCGCTGAGTGGGATTAATTTTTGGGTGGTATTATCTAACAAACCAAACGAAGCTTTTAAATGGTTGGCAGCAAATTTAACATCGTTGGCTTTGCCCATTGGATAAAGACCGTAGGCCTCCTTGGTAAAATATTCAAAGTCTTTGTAACGCACA
>CANFUB010000292.1 GCA_947450015.1 Bacteroidota bacterium
AGCTTACAACGAATCGAATGTAGAATTCAGCAGAACTTATATTATTCCTAAACCAATTGATCCGCGCTTAATCGAAGCGGTGAGTCCTGCAGTGGCCAAAGCGGCCATGGACAGTGGTGTAGCGAAAAATCCTATTTTAGATTGGGACAAATACAAATTGGAATTGAGAAACCGTTTGGGTCTTGATAACAGATTCATCAGAAGAATGATGACCCAAGCCCGTCAGAATCCTAAGCGTGTAGTATTTGCCGAGGCCGATAATGTGAAGATTTTAAAAGCTGCACAAATAGCCAAAGAAGAAGGCATAGCCATTCCAATTTTGTTGGGCAATAAAGAAAAAATTACCGCATTATTAGAAGAATACGCCATTGATTTGGGCGATGTAAGCATCATCGATCCATTGATGGAAGATGCCAAACGCGAATACTATGGTGAGAAATTTTTTGCTGGTCGCCAACGCAAAGGCATTAATGTATACGAGGCTGGCAAGTTGATGCGCGACCGCAATTATTACGGTTGTATGATGGTGAACGAAGGCGAAGGCGATGCCTTTATTTCGGGCTTAACTAAAAATTATCCGAAGTCATTAAAACCGGCCATGCAAATTGTAGGGCGCGAGCAAGGCATTACAAAAATTGCGGGCATGTACATTATCATGACCAAGAAAGGCCCTTACTTTTTTGCCGATACCACCGTGAACATCGATCCTACTGCGCAAGAGCTCATAGAGATTACAAAGATGACGCATTCAGAGGTTTTAAAGTTGGGGGTTAAGCCAGTGATTGCCATGTTGAGTTATAGCAATTTTGGAAGTGCTAAGGGCGAGGTGCCAGGCAAAACAGCCGAGGCAGTGGCCTACTTGCACAAGAATAATCCAGAGATCATTGTTGATGGCGACATACAAGCTAATTTTGCGATGAACAACGACATGTTGAAAGAGAATTTCCCATTCAGCACTTTGGTAGATAAGGAGGTGAATACTTTTATATTTCCAAACTTAGCTGCGGGCAATATTGCTTATAAATTTGCTCAGAGTTTTGGTGCTGCCGAAAGCATGGGACCAGTACTCTTGGGCTTCAACAAATCGGTGCATTTCTTACAACTGGGCAGCAGTGTTCGCGAAATCGTAAACATGGTAGCCGTAGCGGTAATCGATGCGCACGGGAAAAAGTAAAAGCATTTAAGATTTTTTAAATACAAAAGAACCTTGCATACATAATTATGCAAGGTTTTTTTTGTGATAGCTTGGGTTCTTTTAACCACAAAGAACACAGAGAAAATACCCACTAAGAACACAAAGAAATTTACATAACCTTACCCTATTCTTTGTTCTTAAATCTATATGTCTTTTATTGCAAGCATTACTACTTCGAAGTGCGTGGTTCTATCTTTGTGACCTTTGTGTGGTTCTAACTTTGCGCCCTTTGTGGTTAAGTTCTAAAGCCATAAAATTTAAACCCACTAAGTTTCCTTAATCCCAAAATAAAATACCAGACGGTATGTTTTTAGAAAGTAGCTTAAATAATAAATTCAAAACACCATTATTCCATATTGGAATACGGAATATTTTATCATTAACACTTGATTTTTAATTATTAATATCGTAATATTGCATATTCGAATATGGAATATTAATTAAAATACGATGGTACAACAACAAGTTATTAGTCCGCAGGATATTGTTATTTTACTAAAAATAATTGCTTTAGGAGATGAGGCATGGCTTCAAAATACTTTAGCTGAAGATTTGGGCATTAGTCAGTCGGAGGTCAGTAAATCATTGGTGCGTTCAAAATATGCAGGCTTATTAGATTCAGTCGGTAAAAAAGTAAGCAAGTTGGCATTGCTTGAATTTATAGAATACGGCATTAAATATGTATTTCCTCAGCAACCAGGTGCAATAGTAAGAGGGATTGCTACTGCTCATTCGGCACCTCCTTTGAATAATTATATAAAAAGCGAAGAGCATTACGTATGGCCATCTGCCAAAGGAAATTTAAGAGGGCAGAGTATTATACCACTCTATAAATCGGTTGTTGAAGCGGCTAGAAAAGACGAGAATCTATATCAATTATTGGCATTGATTGATGCCATACGCGTTGGAAAGGCAAGAGAAAGAGAATTGGCAATGAAAGAACTTAAATTGCGCATCTTAGGAAAATAAAAGAATCAAATTCTAAATGGAAAATAGGACGATTAACATCGCTGTTGTGGCAGAAATTGCGCATGCATTACAAGAACTGAAGGACCAAATGGTATTTGTAGGTGGAGCTGTTGTTAGTCTTTATACCGATGACCCTGCAGCGAATGAAATAAGGCCAACATCGGATATTGATTTAACATTGAATATTTTAAATTTAAATAAGTGGTCTGAACTCCAAGAAAAACTCTCGGCATTAGGTTTCCATCCCGATCCCGATGGACATGCAATCTGTAGTTATAAATACAAAAATATCCCCGTTGATAATATGCCATCAGAGGATGGTCCGTTCGGACCTGCAAATCAATGGTATAAGTTAGGGTTTAGTGATTTACGAATAGTGAAAGCAAATGAAGAAAACATACAAATTTTAGCTGCACCATGCTATTTAGCCACAAAATTCGAAGCCTTTAACAACAGAGGAACAGATTATAGAACCAGTCATGATTTTGAAGACATTGTTAATATTATAGATAATAGAATCGATATAGTTGAAGAAGTTTCATCAACTATACCTGAAATAAAAGACTTTCTAAAAACACAGTTTACAATATTGATCAATAATAGTAATTATGATGAAATCCTTTCCGCGCATATACATCCCTTAATCTTGGCCGACCGACTAACAATAGTAAAAGATAAAATTAATCAAATCATAAATGCATAAATTGCAATAAACGTTCTTTTTCCCTCAAAGTAGTCAAAAACCATTAAAAAATACCAATCGGTATGTTTTTTTAAACATTTCAAAAATCATAAAATAAACGAGCCTACTTTTTTAACCACACCGCGAAGCAGCATTGCTTGCAATAAAGAACACTAAGACAATACCCACTAAGAACACAAAGAAATTTACATAATCGCACCCTATAATTTGTCCTTAAATCTCTGTGCTCTTTGTGTGGCTCTAACTTTGCGCCTTTTGTGGTTAAATAATTTGTGCATCAAAGCAGCTACGAGGTGTGGTTAAATCTTAAAATCCAAAACCACAAAGAACACTAAGAGAATACCCACTAAGAACACAAAGAGATAATAACCGAATAAAAGTATATTAAACTTATGCCAAATTCTTTGTGACCTTTGTGTGGTTCTAACTTTGAGCCCTTTGTGGTTAAATTATAAAACCATGAAATTTAAACCAACTAAATTTCCTTAATCTCAATAAAAAATACCACTCGGTATGTTTTTTAGCCTGTAACTTAACAAATAAATCTCAAAACCATAAAACATAATAATACAAAAATACCCTTAGTTTTGTCAAAGGCGAAAACATACAACTAGCCACTCCTTTTCATGCAAAAAACAAAAATTATTATCGCTGGTATAGGCGCGGTAGGTGGTTATTTTGGTGGTGTATTGGCAGCACATTACGAAAACGACCCCGCCATTGAAATTAATTTCTTAGCCCGTGGCGCTCACTTGAAAGCCATACAAACCAATGGTTTACGGGTAATGAGTACCGATACAGAATTTATAGCCAAGCCTACCCTCGCCACCGATGATGCAGCGGCTTTAGGCCTAGCCGATATCATTATTATTGCCACCAAAAGTTACGATCTCGAAGCCGTGATAGCGCAACTGCAACCTTGCATCAACCCAGACACCATCATCCTGCCCTTATTGAATGGCGTAGATGGCCGTGAACGCATTCAAACCTTGTTGCCTAACAATTTAGTGTTAGATGGTTGCGTATACCTTGTAGCCCGTTTAAAAGAAGCGGGTGTGATAGAAAACAGTGGCAAGGTACAA
>CANFUB010000293.1 GCA_947450015.1 Bacteroidota bacterium
ATCCAGGCTATGCCGAAACCTTTACCAGAATTGGCAGAGAGCGCGGTTGGCCCCCTGTAACCAAACAACATTTCGATGCGCAGAATGGTCCAACAGGTGCTTTGTTAGTAGGCGGACCAGAAGAAATAGCAGCCAAAATACGCAGACACAGCGAGGCTTTGGGTGGCATCACACGATTCTCTTTTCAAATGGACAATGCAGCCCTTTCGCACGAAAAACTCATGCATTCCATTCATCTCATTGGCACCAAAGTAGCGCCATTGGTGAACCAATAAGCTATAGATTATTTGCAATATTTATTTTAATCGGGGTATTTTTGCTTCATTGACATGAAATTTTATTTGTCTTCTTTTAAGTTTGGTGATGATTTAGGTAAATCTTTAAAAGCCATGATGCCTGCTAACAATAAGATTGGCCTCATTAATAATGCCCGCGATTACACCAATACCGACCAAGAAAGACGCATTAAAAATCAAACCCAAGAAATAGAACATTTAAACCGTCTAGGTTTTCAAGCCGAGCTGATTGATTTGAAAGACTATTTTCACAAAGAAACTGAATTAAGAGATAAATTAAATACACTTGGTTCCATCTTTGTAAGTGGTGGAAATACCTTTGTATTGCGAGCAGCCATGCGCCTTAGTGGTTTTGACACCATTTTAAATGAACTATCTACTAATCCAGATTTTTTATATGCTGGCTATAGTGCAGGCATTTGTATTCTCTCAAAGGATTTGCATTACTTACACATTGTCGATCAACCCTATGATTACCCCTTCAAAGAAATCCAAGCGCCCATATGGGAAGGCTTAGGTTATTTTGATTATGCCTTTCTGCCTCATTACGACTCCGATCATCCCGAGACCGAAGACATAGGAAAGTCGGTTGACTATTGTATCAATCACAAAATTTTGTTCAAAGCCTTGAGAGATGGGGAGGTAATTATTATTGAATAAATTAGCAATAGTATTTATGGTTTTCGTTTTGGGATGTTCTTCAACACCTCCAAAGAATGGCTTCAATACATCATCTTCTCGTTTATTACCAGAACCCGATATATATGAACGATTGCAATACCAAAAACAGTTGTGGGATAGTGGTCTAAATTTAAGGAGTACTCATTACTTCCACGCGAGTGAATCAAATATTTTAACTCAACAAATAGACAATGATAGTGTTTTGTATACCTATGATTTGCTTCAAGATTCAATCGGTTCTATCTTTAAAATAACAGAGGTTGAAATGATTCCTGATTTGTTCAATCCCAATACTTTGACGCACTATTTTGATAATGAAGGTAAAACCTTTGCTGTAGCGTTTTCAGAATCCAATGAAGGTGGATTATTCGAGCGTATTGCATACTACGACAACGCTTTTCATTTAATAGCAATCCAGCAAAATAATTTTCAAGCTTGGGATGGCAAAATAATAAAATCCAATTTGCCGTTAGATACTCCTCTCGATTTTTTATGTGCTCCAGATCTTCAATCTTTTCTTGTAAAACGAAAAATAAGCCTACCAATTAGACACTAGTTGATTAAAAAATTACCTACGTTTGTCAAACTAAATTCTAACTAAAATGGGACAAATAATAGGGGGCTTAATAATCATTGTTTTCTTGGTATTAACAGTGCTCATGTGCCGTCAAGAAAGCCAAAAAAAGAAAATCAATTTTTGGTTGGCCTTGTTAATCTGTTTTGCGGCAACGCCTATCTTTGGCTATTTTATAGTATCCTCGTTCCCTGTTAGAAATCCAATAGGTTGCAAATGGTGTGGCAATGCCGAAAACGAAGTTGAATTCTGTGGTATTTGCGGTAAAAATGATGAAGGTAAATCGGTCAATGAATCAGATAAGGAAGATGAACATTTTAAGTCGCTTATTCATCGATCTTAATTACAACGCCATTTTTAAAAGTAAGTGTTCCAGAGGTCTCATAAACCCATTGTTCTGTTGATCCATTCATGACGATTTCTTTCGGTTTCCCCCAAGAAAGTTCGGCTTCTTCTTTGGTCATGCCCATGCGCATGCTTTCATTTTGAATCACAGTCCATATTTCATTCTTAATCTTAGGATATTTCTTTTTTGGGTCTTCAAAAGAAAAGGCTTTATCAAAGTCGACACCAAATAAACCCGATGATTTGTTGATACCACTTAATCGCAAATTAATAAAGGCCTCTTTGGTGGTTCCATCTTGTTTAAAAACTATTTTTGATGGACCATCTTGTGTGCCCAAACCAACAGAAGTCACCGTCACTGCGACAAATTTTTGGTTGCCATCGCTGTTTACAATTTTGCCTTTCTCGTCTTCTTTCATCCACTGACTGCAAAGCACATATAGGGTTTTGCCATTCAGTTCAGCTTTAATTTTATCGACCTCATCTAAGTAAACAACTTTCTTAATGTAGGTATTGGGTGCTTTTCTCAATGCTGCCGTATCACCAATAAACTCATACTCGTATTTTTTACCCTCACATTCAAAAATTAGGTAGGTGTTTTTACAAGTACCTGTGGCGCATTTCACCGTGCGCATTTCTCTCGATTGGTAGGTAAATGTTTTCCATTCAAAATCGCCTTGGCGCACTTGATCGTTCACAAAATTGAGTGATTTATAAGGGGCCAGTTCTATTCTTGAAGCCGAACCCAATGCTTTTATTTTCAAGGGTTCTGTCATAAATTTCATACCCGGTTTCCAATCGGCCATAATGACGCGAGGAAATTTTTTAGCAAACTCGCTTAGGGGCGTGCTGTCTTTCGGTGCGTTGGCACTGGTACTAACATCATAAGGACTTTTTTGGGCTAATAATGAAGCGGTAGTTCCAAATATTAATAAAATTAAAAATGATCTCATAAGGATGGTAATATTAAGGCAAAAATAGGGCCTAAAAAAAGCAGATGCATAACATCTGCTTTAAAATATTTAATATAAAAGCGATTATTCCCAACCGCAAACAATACCGCCTATTACTGCTAAACTTAAAATCCAATAGCCAGCCGTAATGAAAATATATTTTGCACTTCTTTTTTCATACACCGCACCCATGCCAATAATTGGAAGGGCAAAGAAAACGCCAGCAATAACACCATGAAAAGCACCATGTTTAAAGGTTCTGAATTTGTGTTCAAAGTCAATAATTTGGTCATTAAGCATCAGCACTTTTTTACCATCAGCGCTGTTTGGGATATCTTGTAACAAAGAATTCAAACCAAATTGATGAATGACTACAGCATTCATAAACAAAGCTACTAGAAAGCTAAATAAAAAGGTTAGAAACATCATTAAAGCCATGTTGCTACCTTCTCTCATTTCAGCTTCTGTTTTTCCGATTGCTGTCATCCAAGCATTGCCAAATACTTTTGGGTTATACCAAATAAATCCAAGGACTAAAGTTGCCAATGCGGCAACTAATGAATGTAATAAAATTTGCATAATTGTATGTATTAATTATAGCAAATGTATCCGTATTTTGTTAAAAAACAAACAATTGCAAAAAAAGTAGAAGAATTAAAAAAGCTTTTTCATTAGAACCCTTTCCAGCCTTGGGCAGTCAATTTGTGCTGATTATTGCCTTTGCTGATTAAGTGCAATCCTTCAGTCGATTTTACGGCATGACCAATGATTGTAAAGTCCATTTGGTTCTTTATTTTCTCAAAATCACTTGCTGCAATGGTGAACAATAATTCATAGTCTTCGCCTCCATTTAAAGCGGCAACCGTTGGGTTGATTCCCAAATCAATACCGCGTTGGTAAGTCAAAGGATCGATGGGCAATTTATCCTCATAAACGGTAAAGCCTACATCGCTTTGTTTGGCTAAATGGTGTATTTCACTGGCCAAGCCATCACTTACATCTATCATAGCCGTTGGTTGAATACCAAGGTCGGCCAATAGTTTAATAATATCAACCCTTGCCTCTGGTCGCAATTGTCTTTGAATCAAAT
>CANFUB010000294.1 GCA_947450015.1 Bacteroidota bacterium
AAATTGGGCACATTAAACCGAATGAGCAAGTGATAAAATGCTAACATGCCAAATGTAAAAATCAATAGATTTAAAATACGCGGCAAGGTATCCGAAAACCCAAACACTTTTGAGAGGGCCGCCACACACCATTCGTACAAAGGGAAATGCGAACCTGTAATGCCATCGGTGTTGTTGCGCCTATCAATTTTTGGCTCGAGAATGTTCATACCCTCTTCGCTGTAATTGCGCGCCATGGCTAAGGTGTTGCACTGTCGCCAAACATGGGTACCACTGGGTGGCAAGGTTAAAAAATTAAAATGTAAGGCTAAGTTGAGAATGAAAAAAAGTAATAAATTTTTCAAATCTTTTTGCTGCTATTACCAAGTATGATCCACAATAATTTTCCATTCTCCATCAATCTGTTTAAACAACAGAGAGAACATACCCGACTGACTTCCATTGGCGCCAGTCACATTCCAATGTCCAGTGCATTGCACAATTTCACCACTTGCATCGAGGGTGGTAAAACCCAAATTGCTAAAGGTTAAATGGCCCATTTTTTCGGGCGTATTGTAATTGCGTTTATAGCTATTGCTTACTGAATCGTACCCCATGCGAATACCGCGTTGGGTAATAAATTTCAATTCTTCCGAATGCCAATAGCCTTTCATAAAACCATCAATGCTGCCTTTGTTCCATTCATCGGTTTGAGCATGCAATAAATTTTCTATGGTTTTGTAATCTGGAACTTTTTGTTGGGGTGTTTGGCAACTGTATATGGCCAATAGCAATAATAGTAGAAGGGCGTAAGGCGTTTTAAGCATGCTTATAGTGAAGCGAGTACTTCGGTTGTAACTCTGTTAGCAGTTTCCATCGCACCGTGAATTGAACCACTTTTACCATTGGCATTGGTGGCTTCACCTGCAAAGAAAATTTTATTGTTAATGGCTTTGCTCAATTCAACACGGTTGTTCATGCTACCACCTACTTTTTGGTACGAGTAAGTACCTTTGATGTAGGGCATGTCCGACCAAAATACCACTTTAGAATCAACAATTGATTGACCCGCTGCTGCACCAAATAAAGCTGTAAAATCCGCTTGAATATCGTTGGCAATATTGGCTGCACTTCTGTTGTTCATTTTTTCGGCTGTTTTACCAACTACCAATGAAGACAAGATGTAAGCACCATTGCTGTCTTTTTCAATATTGAAAACACCTGCATCGCCACCGCTGTATAAAACAGTGGTATCATCAGGCCAGAATTTATTTTTAACTTTCAAAATGATTCTGATACCGGCATCCATACCCAACATGTCCATGGCTTCTTTTTTAGCGCTTGGTAATTCAGGTGTGAATTTGATATCATTATCTTTCAAAATAGAAAGTGGAACCGTTACGATTAATTTATCGTAGGTTCTTGTAACACCGTTTTGATCTTTTACTCTTACAACATCACCTACATATTCGATTTCTCTAACAACAGTATTGGTTTTAACTTTGGTTAATACACTGCTGTATTCTTTGGTTAAAATATCAGAAAAATTGGTAGTAGTTAATCTGTAATGAGATTCTTGACTGTTTTTTAAACCTTCTTCTTTTGCCATCAACAAAGAAACACGGTCGATGCTACCACCAACGTTGGCTTCCATGTTGTTGCGGTATATGAATTTCACACGCTCAGGCACATTGTTATTCACCATGAATTGCTCAATGGAAACATCGTTGCTAGCATAATTCAAACTGCTATTGAAAATAGAATTCACTTTCATGAAATCTGCATCGCCACTCAAAGCACTTTCTGCTTTAATGGTTTCATCGATTACATAAGCTTTTTCCTTTTTGCTATCTAAGTTGACTGGTTGGTATTTGCGAATGATATCGTACCAAGCATTGTTTTGTTGACCATAGGCCACTTGCGCACCTAGTTCAATATTATTGTTAGAAGAAAAATTGCTGTTGGTGAATGATTGAATTCTGCCGCCAATAACATCGCTCGCTTCTAAAATTTCTATCTCGAATTTATTCTGTTGTTTCAATAAATAAGCGGCTTGTAATCCAGAGATACCAGCACCAATGATACCAATTCTTTTAATGTGAGAATGGTCAACCGATTTGCTGCAAGAAGTAGAAAGTAAAATCTCAGCCAAGGAGATGGCTGGGAGTGCGAAGGCAATGTTCTTTATGAAACTGCGTCTTGAATTCATTTTTAGTTTATAGTTTCAACAAAAATAGTATTTAAATACTATTTGTCAAACCATATTGCCTTCTATATTCAATAAAATCGGCTATATTAGCTGTATATCAAACACTTACAAGCAATAAAAATATCGTTTTTGCACCTCAAATGGTCCTAATTTGATGCTAAATACCTAAAATATGGCTTAAAATACCCCATTTTTACCCAAAATAAAACTGTGTATTTAGACCTAAACGATGGGTCCAATTTGAGCTTGAATTTATTTCAACAGAAACCCCGCATGCCCGTTTATTATGACTAACTTGCGACCCATTAAAGGAACTTAAAAAATGATAGATTATCTGATAGTTGGCGGGGGAATGGCGGGGTGTAATTTGGCATATAATCTGTTAAAAAATCAGCGCAGTGTGCACATGATAGATGAGAACAGTCCACGCACTGCATCGAATATTGCTGCGGGTATTTACAACCCTTTGTTACCCAAACACCACAAGGTGGCTTTTCAAGCAGAATTAATCTATCCTATGATTGAATCTTATTACCTCGAACTCGAGCAATACCTTGGTGAAACCGTGCATTTCAAACAACCCATTCATTATTACATTGAAACCCAGGCCGAATTGAATGATTGGAGCGCATATGCCTATAACTCAAACCTAAGCCACTGGATTGAAGTGCATACCAGTCGCAGCGACTATCAATTCAAAGCCAATAATGGGTTTTTAAAAATTAAACATTCTGGCTGGGCCGATTCAAAAAAAATGACCGCTGCCATTAAAGCAAAGTTAGCACTGGAAGGCGCATTGACGAATGCTTATTTCGATTATTCGGAACTCAATATTACCGATACCGAAATTAATTACCAAGGCATTAAAGCCAAACACATTGTTTTTTGCGAAGGTTGCGATTTGATTAACAATACCATCAATACAAATCTAGCATTGAAACCTGCAAAAGGAGAAATACTAATTATTAAAACAGAACTTGACATTGATTACATTGCACAACAAGGTGTTTTCATGGTACCATTGGGGAATCAGTTGTACAAAGTAGGGTCTACATTTTCGTGGGATGAACTCGACGAAACACCAACAGAAGCGGGTAAAAAAGAAATCTGTTTTAAGCTCGAAAAGTTTTTCAAAGGTTCATACGAAGTCGTCGATCATTATGCTGGCGTGCGCCCTTCGAGTGGCGACCGTCGACCAATCCTTGGCGCTTTAAAACCTTATAACAACGCTTTTGTATTTAACGGATTGGGTTCAAAAGGTGTTGCATTGGCGCCATATTACAGCAGTTTAATGACCCATCATTTAATCAATGGTATACCGCTCGACAAAGAGATTAGTACCGAGCGTTATAAAAACAAAACAATCGTTTTATAAACACAAATCTAATTACTATTTTTATTAAAAAATAACAGAAAACATACCAATCGGTATGTTTTTTTTGCCCCTAAAAATTTAGTGAAAGCGGTGCACTTCGTTTAAATAGACATAAGCACGCAAAGCCTTTCACTGGCTTGTTCTTCGGCTATTTTTTTGGAATGGTTGCGCACAATCATTAATTCTTCCTCATCTACCATTATGGCCACCTCATAAAGTTTTCTTTTGTTCACCATTTCCATGCTTTTGATTACAAAATTGACTTTCTTTCTTTCCTTCTGTCCCCATTTTACCAAGCGCGCTTTGTAGCTTAATTCATCTTCTACCAAAGCTTTGATGTCGATGTGCAAGCCTATCATTTTATTCAAAATAAAA
>CANFUB010000295.1 GCA_947450015.1 Bacteroidota bacterium
GATACAAATCAAAGTGCCGATTCGTCAGTACACCAAATCTGTTGGTAGTATCTCTGATTTTAAATCCATTCGTTTCATGCGCATGTACATGAAAGGTTTTGATAGTACCACTATCATAAGATTTGCGCAAATGCAATTGGTAAGAGCCGATTGGCGCAGATACACCCAATCGCTAAACACGCCAGGTGCAGTGGTGCCTGTCGATCCAACAGATAATACCACTTTTGTTGTTTCTACAGTTAACATCGAAGAAAATGGCAAACGCTCGCCTATTCGCTATACCATGCCCCCTGGCATTAACCGTGTGCAAGACCCTACTTCGCAAAATGTTGTTAAGCAAAACGAACAATCGCTTTCATTAAAAGTTTGTAATTTAAAAGCTGGCGATTCAAGAGCTGCCTATAAAACCACCAATTCAGATATTCGTAACTACAAGAACATGAAAATGTTTGTGCATGCCGAAGGTAAGAATTTGAAAGATGGCGATATCTCTGCATTTGTTAGGATTGGTACTGATTTAGTGAGCAATTATTATGAGTATGAAATTCCTTTGAGAATAACAGCCGATGGCACCTACGCACCAGATCAAATTTGGAAAGTAGAAAACGAATTCGACTTCCCATTGTCCGATTTGTTTAACTCAAAAGATTTGCGTTCTAACGCTTTGGTGCCTTTGAATCGACCTTTCTCATACAACAATGGCAAAGGACACAGAATAACAGTGCTAGGATTGCCAGATTTGAGCAATGTACGTGTGATGATGTTGGGAATACGCAACAATACCGATGTATCACAATGTGGCGAGGTATGGTTCAATGAACTTAGGGTCACCGATATTTCAAACAAAGGTGGTTGGGCCACTACTGGCAGAGTAGTCGCACAGATGGCCGACTTTGCAACCCTTTCTGCTTCGGGCAATATATCTACCATTGGTTTTGGTGGTGTCGACAAACGTTTGAATGAAAGAAATTTAAGTAACAATTACCAATACGATTTATCATCGAGCTTCGAATTGGGTAAGTTCTTCCCTCAAAAAGCAGGGGTTAATATTCCACTGTTCATTGGTTATAGCGGAACCATTAGCCGTCCTAAATTCAACCCTTTGAATCCCGATGTGGAATTAAAAGATGCTGTATCCAGACTTAGCTCAGCGGATGCAAAAGCCGTGTTGCGTGCAGCCGAAGATTATAACAGTCGCTATAGCTTCAACCTAACCAACGTAAGGGTGAATCGCAGTGGTACAGGCAAATTGATGCCATGGGACATCTCGAACTTTAACCTAAGTTATTCTTATATTCTATTAAAGAAAAGAAACATTCAGATTGAAGATAATTTTAGTAAAACTTATTATGGCAGCATTGGCTATAACTATGCGCCAAAGATCAAATATTGGGAACCGTTTAAATTTATCAAGAGCAAGAAATTCAATATTATTCGCGACATTAATTTGAATTATAAACCACAAAATATTTCGGTGAGAATGGATGCCAACCGCTACTATTCTGAAACTCAAAATAGAAACAACGATGTGTTCAAGCAAATAACCCCAAGGTTGTTTGATAAAAACTTTACAATGCTAAGAAATTACAATGTTAATTTCCCTTTCACCAAATCTTTAAAACTCGATTACACCGCCACTGTAAACGCGCGTGTGCAAGAGCCATTCGGACAATTAAATTCGCAAGAAAAGAAAGACTCTGTAAGAGAACAATTCTTTGCTTTGGGTAAAATGAGCAGCTATACCCAAACTGCTAATTTTAACTACACCTTACCATTCGAAAAAGTAGGTTTCCTAAATTGGATCAACACCTCGGTAAAATACGGCACCAACTATGGCTGGCAACAAGCGCCACCTTCGTTTGTAACCTTAGGAAACACCATACAAAACAGCCGCGAGATTGCAGTGAACTCACAATTCAACATGATGAGTTTGTACAATAAAATACCTTTCTTAAAACGGATTAACCAAGGCGGTAAAAAGAAACCAAGTGCCAAGGCAAAAGCCACTGAGAAAAAACCAGGTGACAAAGCAAATGTTGGCAAAACCGAAGGCGAAGAAGAAGAAAAACCAGCCAAGAAGAAAAAAGAAAAACAAATGTTTGGCACCAATTTCTTCAAAGCTTTAATGATGCTAAAAAATGTAAGCGTTACCTACAACCAAAAAGAAGGAACAGTCTTACCCGGCTTTAATTACCTCATCGATTATTTCGGTCAGAACTTTGCTCACAATGCACCCGGCATAGAATTCATATTAGGCAGTCAAAATAAAAACAACCGATACAATTTAGCAGAGCAAGGCGCCCTCACCAACGATTCAAGATTGAACAACATGTTCATGCAAAATTCAGTGAAGAGCTTACAAGGTAATGCCACCATAGAGCCATTCAAAGATTTTAAAATACAAGTGAACTTTAGTCAGAACCGCTCTAACAATTTACAATCACTGTTCCGCTTCGATACGGCTACAAGAGACTGGAGAGATTTACAAGTAACCGAAACAGGTAACTTTACCCAATCAGGTATCTTTATCCGCACAGCCTTCGATAAGCAAGGAACGGCTAACAATTGGGTGAGCACCACTTACGATAATTTCGAAAATTCAAGAACCACCATCTCTAAACGTTTGGCCTTGGCCGATGAACGCGTGGCTGATAAAAACAGTTTGGATGATACATTCAAAGGTTACCACTCTGGCTACGGACCAAAATCGCAAAGTGTCTTGATACCTTCTTTCCTTGCGGCTTACACAGGCGTTAACCAAAGCAAAGTATCATTGAGTCCTTTCCCTAAATTGCCTTTGCCTAACTGGAACATTAATTACAACGGTTTAACCAAAATTAAAGCCATAGGTAAACGTTTCTCAAATATTACCATACAACACCGTTACCAAGGTACTTATACTGTTGGAGGCTTTACAAGTAATCTGCAATACAATCCGGATACCACACCTGTTACGGGCAAAGACTTAATTAGCAAATACAATATCACCAACATTACGATTAGAGAATCCTTTAATCCCTTAATTGGTATCGATGTGACCACCAAATCGGGTTTAACTGGGGGCTTTAAAATGAGTCGCACCCGCAACGTTACTTTGTTTGTACCGAATGCCAACGTCACCGAAAACAACATTAAAGATTACACCTTCAACATGGGTTACAGAACCAATGGGGTGAAGTTGCCAATTAAGTTTAACGGCAAGAAAGCCTATCTGGCCAACGATTTATCAATGACCTTAGAGGTAAGCGTTCAAAACAACGTGAACATTGTGCGCAGGGTCGATCAAAACACCAATACCCCAACAGGTGGGCAACGTGTAATGACCATCCGTCCGAACATTACTTACGCGATTAACACCAATGTGAACTTGCAAATTTTCTACGACCGACGTTCATCGAAGCCATTTGCATCGAACACCTTCCCTACAGCCTTAACCACCTTTGGTGTTAAATTGCGCTACACCATTCAATAAAACGCTTTAAATAGTCAACCATATTGATCAAAAAAGCCCAGCTGTTTAAGTTGGGTTTTTTTATTGGTCTGTTATCTGATTAAAAAGAAAATAGGTCACTAAATATCAAATATTTTGTAACTTTGGGAAAAGTTGTTCTTAAAAATAATGTAGCCTTAAACTTTCAATCATACTTAAAATCGAAAATTTGTAAAACCCCTTATTAAAAATATGCCTTGGAGAAAATTGGATGGAACCGAAATCTTAATTCCCATTATGGACGAAGTAGAGAACGCCATACAAAGAGAGGAATTAAAAGGGAGCCGATTGAAAGTATGCATTGGCACCGATAGTCAGGTAAAGCACAATATTGTTGAGTTTGCCACTGCTGTAGTATTTATTCGCGAAAAAAGCGGGGGCTTTATGTACTTCAATAATTTTATTACCAAGAATCATTTCTCCATAAAAGAGCGCATGA
>CANFUB010000296.1 GCA_947450015.1 Bacteroidota bacterium
CAATTGGAAAAATGCATTTTCTGGGTATGGTATCGAGTTCCAAGGGCACAATGCCAGTTTCTATATTAATGGCGGTGCACCCTTAACAGGTGGTAAACCAGGTTTACTATTTAATTGGAAAGGCGAACATGCTTTTTATTGGAAATTTACAGGTATGCAATTTTATGGCGTGGTAGATACAGCATTGGTGCAATTCGGCAACAGCTACGATTTTCCTTGGAATGGTTGCGACTTCGACATTACCGGTAACAATGGGTATGTGCCAAGTAATTATTTGACCAAGGCATCGCGCTCTTCGGCCATTAAAATTTGTTGGCCTTTAGAATGCCGCATGCATTTGGTAGGGGTGAGTGCCACAGGCAGCGGGGTGGTTTTAGAAACTGCTACTTTCTGCACCGTTAGTGGGGCTTTTAGCAATACCATTATTCCGAATACTAATACCATTTACGACAAGTCGTATGGTTTGAATTTAATCAATTGTCAAAGCAATACGTTTACTTCCATGGATTTAGAAATTGCTTATTCGGGCATTAAGCTCGACCAGTGGACCATTCAAAATACGTTCTCGGCCATCTTTGTCTCGCAAGGCGATAGCACAGGGGCCACCTTCGATAATAGTACACAAGCTACCAATGGCAAAAATGTGGTCATCTCTATTCGCAGCGGCCCAACAGTGCAAGCGCCTAGTAGTATTGTGGTGCAAAAATTATTTACACCCAATAGCGATGCCACCAAGGTAGAAATTCTCAACTATTTTGGTTTTTAAAACACCTTTGTAAAAAAGTTTTAAGGCTTTAATAATTAATAAATTCTTCTATATTTGCACCAATCAAATGAATATGACACAGAAAAAATCAAGAACTGGCTACTGGATGTTATTTTTAGGATCTTTAACCATCCTTACTTTATTACTTGTATTTCAACCTGAAGCATTCTGGTTAGCATTGCCTACTACTGTAGGTGGCTTAGCCATGGCGATGGACTGGATTTAAGCCATCCCTTCAAAAAAATATATTTCAAGTAAAGCTCCTCTTTTGGAGCTTTTTTTATTTACTGCGTTTGGCAATGGTTTTCAAAGCTTTTACCAAAGCATCCAAATCTTCGTCGCTGGTATACAAATGTGGCGTTATGCGCACCCCATGTACATTCGCACTGTCGATGGCAACAGTCCATATTTTAAATTCTTCCATCAATGTTTTGGAGAGCTCGGCAGGACGCATATTCTTAATGCCTACATTGGCAATGCCGCAACTTCTTGTGGGGTCGCTAGGGGTATTTAAATAGATGTTGGGTTCATTTGTTATTTGACCAGTCCAGTAATTTTTAAGAACACGCAAATGGAATTCTTTTTGCCAAATGCCAATGCTGTTATGAAAGTCAATCGCATGGCGAATGGCTAAATCAGAGGCCACCGAAATGGTGCCTGTATGGTTCAGTTTTCTGATATCGGTATCGTCAAATCCTGCTTCTCCAAACAAAGGCCAAATGTTTTTAATCTTGTTTTTATTGACGTATAAAATACCTGCACCTAATGGAGCGCCCAACCATTTGTGCAAACTGCTGCCGTAATAATCGCAATTCAAATTCGAGATTTTAAAATCAAAATGGGCTACGGCATGTGCACCATCTACCATTACTTCAACCCCTTTGGCATGGGCCATGTCGCATATTTTTTTCACAGGTAAAATATGCCCCGTAATATTGATCATATGACACACCATAATGAGGCGCGTTTTAGGTGTAATGGCCTTGGCGTATAAGTCTACAATTTCTTCATCCGATTTAGGATCCAATGGCATTTCCAAAACTTTGTTCACCATGCCATAGCGTTTCGCCACTTGCTTAAACATGTCGAGCATGCTGCCGTAATCTTGACTGCACATAATGGCTTCATCGCCTGCTTTCCAATCGATGCCCGAGATTATGGTGTCTAAAGATTCGGTGGTGTTGCGGGTAATAATTAATTCATCGTGTGCGCAACCCAACAAGTCTGCGAGTTGATTTTTTGTTTTGTTTTTCTCATCAAATTGCACCGTGCGCAAATAATGAGAAGCCTCTAAATTAATGTAGCGCAAATCTTTTAAATAGGCTTCTAACACAGGCTGTGCCATCATGCTGTAATACCCATTTTCTAAATTGATATACTCCGTTTTTACAAGGTATTGCGCCCGCATTTTTTCCCAGAAATCATCGTATTGTGGTGCTGTTAATTGGGGTGGTAATTCATTCATTAAACGGTCGGCTTTTAATTTCAAAGGTAGGGCAGCCGTGATGAAAAGCGACTTGATAAAATTTCTTTTGCTGAGCATTGTTAGGAGTTGAAATGGGTTTGAATTAATATTTTTATAGCACGTCATGCCACTCTGGTGTCTTCTGAAAAGTAGCTTTGGCGAAGGGACAAAGGGGAATGATACGGATCTTTTTTTCGCGTGCAAAAAGCACGGCTTGTTCCAACATTTTTTTGCCAGCACCTTGCCCTTTTAATGCTTCACTCACTTCTGTATGGTCGATGATAATGCGGTCAGTGCCCGCCCAAGTATACGTCATGGTACCCGGAGTTTCGTTGTCTACAACCGCATCAAATGAACCTTTGTGGTCGCTGCTTTTATGAATGATTTGCATAAGGCTTAATCTTTTTTAAATTGAGGAAGGGTGATATTGAATTTAACGGCTACGACACGGATACCAAAAATCAAAATCATAGAAGTGGCAATGTTGATGTTGCGCTCGCAATTGAGGTAGTCTAAAACAAGGTATAAAATAGCGCCCGCTAAGCAAGCCGAAGCGTAAATATTTTTTCTAAACAAGACTGGAATTTCATTGGTCAACACATCGCGAATCACGCCACCCATCACAGCCGAGAACATGCCCATGATGGCGGCTATCACTGGATTGAAACCAAGGCCCAAGGTTTTCTCGACCCCTAAAATTGTGAACATGGCAATACCGATGGAGTCGAACACAAACAAGGCTTTTGGTAATTTCAACAATTGGTTATAAAACAAACGCGTTAATAAAATGCCCACCATAATGGCATACATAAAATTAATGTCTTTGATCCATAGCAAAGGATAAGAACCCAACATGATATCGCGCAAACTACCGCCACCAATGGCCGTAATGAAACCTATGAAACTTACGCCAAACCAGTCGTGGTTCGACTTGCGATTGGCCACCAATACCCCCGATACTGCAAAAAAACCGGTGCCAAATAATTCGAGTAGGTATTGAAATTTCATGGTGTTTAAAATTGGAATTCACTTCAATGATACAAAATTAATTTGTCCTCGCAAATCAATACAAGTGATAAAATTTAAGCATTCAATCAAAAAAACATTGTACCTTCGTTTTAAAGTTTATTCCAATGGCCATTAATTCAAAAGTTGAGCTCGACAATGTATTTGTCACTGTCACCAAATTAAGAAGAAAGCTAGATGCCCAAATTGAAGCCGAGTTGCACTATGTAGGGTATAAAAATTTCAAATCATCGTATTTGCCCATCCTCATTATGCTCTACAAAGAAGGGCGTTCTGTTGTTAATATCGCCTACGATTATGGCATCAGCAAACAAGCCATTAGCAAACTAACTGCCGAAATGATGAACGAAAGTTTATTAAAAACTTTGGTCAATAAAGACGACCGCAGATCCATGACCCTAGTGTTAACAGCTGCCGGCAAACGCATGGCCACCGATGCCCGCAAGTGCGTTTCCAAACTCAACGACAACTACAAAACCCTCATTGGCAAAAACAAATACGACCAAATGATGGAATCCCTCCTGTCGCTTTTAGCCTTCCATGACTAGAACCGTAGGCAGTAGGCAGTAAGCAGTAGGCAGTGTTGTGGTTCGACTCTGCGGTTTTTGCTAGGTTAGTTGTATTGCTTCTTTCGTGATTTTTGTAGGCAGCAGGCAGTG
>CANFUB010000297.1 GCA_947450015.1 Bacteroidota bacterium
AATGCTCAAAACCTTTGGCCATACTTTAATTGCACCTGTTCCATCGCTATTTACTTTTAACATTCAACACCCCATGATTCAACAGTTGCAAGGTGTTGCCATACCCAATGTTTCGGTAAAATTGCAAATAGAGAAAACACTTATAAAAAAGTTGGGCTTAAATACCGCATCGCTCGAACAAAAGGGTGCTTTGTTGTTCACCCATTGGGGCCTTAGTGGACCGGCCATCCTCAAACTATCTGCAGTTGGTGCTCGCTTATTGAACCATCAAAACTATGAATTCGATATTGCTTTGAATTTTTGTGACGAGGCGAAAGAAGAAAAGGTACTCAATGTGTTGAACGAACAAAAAAAACTGAATCCTAAAAAACAAGTAAGCACAACTGCACTTTATAATTTACCTAACCGCTTTTGGCAATCATTGGTACAAACAGCCATTAGCAACGAAACGGTTACATGGGCCGATATTTCTAAAAAAGACTTACAACAATTGTGCTTGGCCTTAACAGCCTTCCAATTTGGTGTAAAAGGCAAAAGCACTTTTAAAGATGAATTTGTAACTGCTGGTGGTATCGACTTAAAAGAGGTGGATTTTAAAACCATGCAGAGCAAACTAGTACCTGGTTTATATTTTGCAGGCGAGGTATTAAACATCGATGCCTTAACGGGAGGTTTTAATTTCCAAGCCGCTTGGAGCGAGGCATGGGTGCTGGCTGAGCATATGGCAGATTAGCCACAGATTCACAGATTAATTTATTTAAATAAGGTTCCAATCCTCTGGAAGTAAGATACTATCTGTGCTGTTTTCTTACAATTCTAATCTGTGAATCTGTGGCGAAATAAAAATTTTGAGCCATAAAAAACCCCGCAGTGTAAGTGCGGGGTTGATATTATTTAATAGGCTTGTTGCACTATTTTTTGTTTGTATTTTATTAATTGCGCTTTCAAGGAATCCTCTGCCTTGTCGAGTGCAATTTCAAATGTGCGATCCTGCTCTTCTACGAAGAGAATGGCGTTCGACACATTCATTTTTATCTCTAATATTTTATTCACTTTGTCGTCGGTTTTCTGAACCTTAAGGTATACAGAAGCATCGATAATTTTATCATAAAAGTGTTCAAGTTTTGTGAGTTTAGTTTCAATTAAATCAAGCAGTTTTTTATCTGCTTTAAAGTTGGTGTTTTGAAATACGATTTCCATGTGGTAATTATTTTTTTTGTTGTTTTATTGTTGTGTGTTCCTTTATCTGATTTAACTATTGAATCGGATAGGTTCCCGGAACAAGGAAATGTAAGGTCATCTCATCGTGTTTCTAGAGCAAGCTGCTTCGTAATAAAAGGGGTTAAGGTTAGGGTAATCATTTTTACAAATTTTGTATGAAGAGGATGTGTTAAAATTTGCATGATAAATTAAATGTTAAGTTTATCTTAATTCAAAAATAGAACACTCTATTGATGATTCAAAACAATTTCGATAAAAGTTTTTCTTTTAAGCGTGGTTCAAAAATCATTCCGAACTCCTGAAAATGAATTCCTTAAAATTGATATTCGGGAAAAACAAATGCAAGATGATATAAATCAATTCGCTTATTTTTTATCCCTTCCCTTTAGGATGGGCTTTGTTATAAACCTCTTTTAATCGCTCTATACTATTATGGGTATAGATTTGTGTAGCCGATAAATTCGCATGCCCTAAGAGCTCTTTAATGGCGTTAAGGTCGCTACCACTGTTGAGCATATGTGTAGCAAAGGTGTGGCGCAGTATGTGCGGACTCTTTTTCTTTAAAGTGGTGTATTGACTTAGCAAATGCTTTACAGCACGGTACACATAATTGGGATACAGTTGTTCCCCTTTAGCTGTATTGAACACCCATTCACTTTGGGGGTTCAAACTGAGGTACGGATGCAGAATAGAACTGAGTTCTTCGGTAATAGGAATAATGCGTTCTTTATTTCTTTTTCCTAAAACCTTGATGGTGCCATTGGCAATATCCACGTTGCGTTTCTTTAAATTGATTAACTCACTTAAACGCACCCCTGTTTGGTAGAGTGTTGAAACGATGGCATTGGCTTGGGTCATTTCTGAATCATCATCAGATACTTCTGAGTTCATGCCTTCCTTTTCAAATATCTCTTCGGTCTTAGATTCATTGATAAAGGTTGGCAATTTCTTAGACATCTTTGGCGATGTAACCTTTAGCATTGGGTTACCTTCCACCAGTTGATGCCTTAGCAGGTATTTATAATAGGTTTTGAGGGCAGATATTTTGCGGTTTACCGAACTGGCATTCATCTTATCGGCCATTAGGCTGGCCAACCAACTTTTAAGATGCAAATGTTTTATCGACTGCACATCGGTGATACCCAATTCAGATTCAAGGTAAGCGAAACATTGACTCAAATCGTTGAGATAGGCGGTGCTGGTATGCCGCGATACTTTTTTTTCAGAAACCAAATAGATTTCAAATTGCGATATAAAAAAAACGTCCGACAATTTTGAATTATCGGACGCTAATATAATATTTTTTATGATTTATTGAGCTGCTTCGTTTTGTACAAACTGACGGTAAGCTGCTTTTCTAACTTCCATTCTACGTGTGATAGATGGTTTTTCGAAAGCTTGACGAGATCTTAGCTCTTTCATTATGCCGATTTTTTCAAACTTCTTTTTGTACTTTTTTAAAGACTTGTCTAAGTTTTCGTTGTCTTTTACACTAATATAAATCATGTTACTTTTGTTAAAATTAAGGATGGCAAATATACAATTATTTCAATTAATAACAAATATTTCAAAAGAAATTTATTTTCAGCTGAAGCGATTGCTATGACTTGCCTTTTATTATTATTTCAATACAGCTCTAGAGATTACTAATTTTTGTATTTCTGATGTACCCTCGCCTATGGTGCAAAGCTTGCTATCTCTGTAGTATTTCTCTACTGGAAAGTCTTTGGTATAACCATAACCACCAAATATCTGAACACCTTCAGTAGCTACTCTCACGCAAGTTTCACTGGCATAATATTTCGCCATGGCAGAAACTTTGGTAACATTTTTATGGTTGTTTTTCAAATCACTCGCCTCGTTGATTAACAATTCTGAAGCTTCGATTTGCGTAGCCATATCGGCTAACTTAAACCCTATAGCCTGAAAATTGGCAATCGGCTGACCGAATTGTTCGCGTTCTTGTGCGTACTTTACAGAGGCTTCGTAAGCACCTTTTGCAATACCCAATGAAAGGGCTGCAATAGAAATTCTTCCGCCATCTAATATTTTCATGGCTTGAATAAAGCCTTCGCCAACATTGCCCAATAAATTAGAAGCAGGAATTCTGCATTCTTCAAATATCATTTCGGCCGTTTCGCTGGCGCGCATGCCCAATTTATTTTCTTTCTTACCGGCTTTAAAACCGGGTGTTCCGCGCTCAACAACGAAAGCAGATATGCCATGAGAATCTAATAACTCACCTGTTCTCGCTAATACGACAGCAACATTGCCGCTGATACCGTGTGTGATCCAGTTTTTAGCACCATTCAAAACCCACTCATCGCCTTCTTGGCGCGCAGTTACTTTCATTCTTAAGGCATCGCTACCTGTATTGGCTTCGGTTAAACCCCATGCACCAATCCACTCACCACTCGCCAATTTTGGTAACCATTTTTTCTTTTGCTCATAGTTACCAAACATCATAATATGACCGGTACACAAACTATTGTGAGCCGCCATACTAAGACCGATTGAACCACAAACTTTTGAAATTTCTACGATGGCATCAACATATTCGAAGTAACCTAAACCAGCGCCTCCGTATTCTTCAGGTACTAAAATACCCATTAAACCTAATTTTCCCATTTCATGGAAAATTTCTATTGGAAAAGTTTGCGCCTCGTCCCAAACCATCACATTTGGGCGA
>CANFUB010000298.1 GCA_947450015.1 Bacteroidota bacterium
AGTGATGAAGAAAATGGATTTCAAAAAAGAGAAGGAAGAATTAATGGCGCAAGCTGCGAATGCTAAATTCATGATCGATCGCTACGATGCCATCGTTGGATTGAGCACCACTCCACTCGCTGAGAAACTAGCCTTTTTACAAACCCGTTTTGCTGCAGAAAAACACTACGCCATTCGTGCAGAGATTGCCAAACAATTGGCCAACCAAAAAACATTGAACAAATGGTATAGCAATGTGGTAAAAGACCGTGCAGAAGTTAAGAATGCCTTTATGGCGGCCGACACAACAGTTAAAGACCAACAAGCGATCTTCGCTTTATTATTACAAGATAGCAGTTATGCAGTGGTTGAAAATGCTTTGGATAAATTGATGAAATGCAAAGACATTGCCGATAAAGAAAAACAAAAATACTTGGCCACTATCAGCAATGTGTATGGCTTAAGCAACAATGTTCGCACCAAATATTTAGAGTACTGCTTACTTTACAATACGAACATAGATGCAAAAGCTGAGTTAACCAAACTTTGTGGTCCGACTTACGAATTCCGCAGCAGAGTAAATGCAGCCAATGCTTTGAAAAGACAAAAGGTATGCGATGAAATGATTGTAAAAAACTTAATCAATGCAGCGCTTACATACAACGGTCGTTTATCTGGCCCATGTGGTGATGTATTAAAAGCCTTTAAGAAAGATGCCACTTTCAATGCAATGATTCAAAAGTACATTAGCACTTTGAATGCCGAAGAGCAAGAGCGCTTGAAAAAAGCGGAAATCAAAGACTAAATTCAATATTAAAATACTATTTAAAAAAGGGGTTTTTCAACCCCTTTTTTAAAACATGATTGGTATCAAGTAAATAAATTTAGAAATTATTTAGAAATATTCTAAATTGCGCATCTATTTCAATGACAGCAGCGGATTTAAAAAAAGGCGAGCGTGCAATTATCACAGAAGTGATATACTGCGATTTGCAATGCAAGTTGCTTGAAATGGGTTGCTATTGTGGCAAGGACATTGAAATGCTCTACAAGGCGCCTTTTGGCGACCCCATTGCATTTGACATTGATGGCTACACATTAGGATTGAGAAAAGAAGAGGCCCTTAAATTGATTGTAGAACTTAAATAAATTGGACGAACTACCCCTTCATATTGTTTTAGTAGGCAATCCGAACACTGGCAAAACCACATTATTTAACACACTTACTGGGCAAAATCAAAAAGTCAGTAATCTGCCTGGTACGACCATTGAAGAAAAAAAAGGCTTCTTTGAATACGATGGCACAAAGGTTAATATTACCGATTTACCTGGCACTTATAGTTTGTATCCAAATGGCGAAGACGAGCAAATAACCACCCAATTTTTACTTCAGCACACCGACAACAAAATTGATGCAATTGTTTTTGTAGCCGATGCAAGTAACCTCGAGCGCAATTTATTGTTGTACACACAGATTGCCGACCTTGGTATTCCTACCATCATAGCCCTCAACATGCTCGATGTATTAGAGCAAAAGCACATTGCCATCGATCTTGAAAAATTATCAGTAGAGTTACAAGCTTTAATTACACCAATCAACGCGCGCAATGGCAATGGCATTAAGCAGTTAAAAAACACCATCCTCAAAACCAAGATGGCTGTGCAACGCAATTTTTTTAGTCCTACCGAGGAGCAAAAAAAACTCATTGCCTTGCAAACAACTGAAGAAACAGATTATACCAGATGGCATGTTATTTTCAATCAGTTTAAATACAATAAAATTGAAGGAGAAGCGCGCCAACAGTTTGAAGCCATTGTTCCTTTCAGTGATAAAATAATTGCAGAGGAAACTTCTAAAAGGTTCTCCATCATTCATCCCATCGTTGAAAAAGTAACACTAAAAAAGGCAGCGAAAGAAAAAACATTAACCCAAAAAATAGATGCCATTTTACTGCATCCAGTGTGGGGCTTTCTTATTTTTTTTACGACCCTATTTTTAATTTTTCAATCCATTTTCCGATTGGCTGAAATACCAAAGGGTTGGATTGAAGATCTATTTTCTTGGGCAACTGTAATACTAAAAAGTAACTTAACAGATAATACCTTCAGTCAGTTGTTATGCGATGGTATATTGCCGGGCTTAGCTGGTGTAATGGTATTTTTACCGCAAATCATTATACTCTTTTTCATATTAGCACTTTTAGAGGATAGTGGTTACATGACCAGGGTAAGTTTTATTACCGACCGCTTAATGCGCAAGTTCGGTTTAAACGGCAAATCGGTTATTCCATTAATAGGTAGCATGGCCTGTGCAATTCCATCGATAATGGCCACCCGCAACATTGAAAACAAGAAAGACCGACTCATTACCATATTAGTGACCCCATTAATGAGTTGTTCAGCACGCTTACCTGTTTATACTTTGTTAGCTGGACTTCTATTCATTGAACAAAGCAATGCAATTATTGATTTGAGAGGCCTGCTTATTTTAGGCATGTACATTATTGGGTTTGTGGTGGCCTTGTTATTTGCCTTTCTTTTTAAACTAATTTTAAAACAAAAACAACGCAGTTTTTTTGTAATGGAATTGCCCGATTACAGGTTGCCAAAATGGAAAAATATTTCTATCACACTGAAATTAAAAATCAAAGATTTTGTATTTAATGCAGGTAAAATCATTTTAATCGTAAGTGTTATTTTATGGTTTTTAGCAAGTCACGGACCTACAAAAAAATTCGAAGCCATTGATCAAAAATACGCCAACTACACCTTGGCAGACCGCGAGTTAAAAATCCAATCAGAGCGTTTAGAAGCCAGTTATGCAGGCAGTCTTGGCAAGACCATAGAACCTGCGATAAAACCACTTGGTTACGACTGGAAAATTGGCATTGCCTTAATTACGAGCTTTGCCGCACGCGAGGTTTTTGTAGGCACAGTTGCCACGATTTATTCTGTTGGTAATGCGGATGATGAATCGGCCATATCAGGCACACTCTCTAAACAAACCAATGGCGAAACTGGCGAAAAAACATATACAATTGCGGTGGTTTTATCACTCTTAATGTTTTATGCATTTGCGATGCAATGTATCAGCACCATGGCGGTTACTTACAGAGAAACCAAATCCATTAAATGGCCTATTATACAATTCTTGTATATGAGCGGCTTTGCTTATTTATTAAGTTTTATTGTTTACCAGGTGTTTAAATAATTACACCAAATACCGGTATTTCATCACAGGATACCAAACAGCCGAAAAGAGCAAATGAAAATTTACAAGTTTCTTTAAGAAAGAAAGGCGTGTAAATAACAACAAGCGGTAGTAGTGTACCATTAAGCTATTATCATTGTTTTTCACTTGATTCAATACCGTTTTTATGTTGCGCACCTCCGACCATCTGACCTTGTTAAATTTATAAAGAAAATTTTGAAAATCTCTTTTCTGCGTTTCGTCTAAATTAACATTCATGTCGCGCCATTTTATATCCCAAAGTGCATTCAATTTCGTTTCAAAATCATATTGCTCTAACTTCTGCTCAAGATTCCTTGTAGAGGGCATGTGGTACTTATTTAAAAAAGCTGGCACATTACCAAATTGCTTCGTTTTGGACATGCGGTACCAAAGCTCATAATCTTCCATATAATCATATTGTGAGTTATAAAAGACACCTTCGGCAACATAGAAATTCTTACTCAAAATGCTCGGCTGTACCATACAATTTTTAAACCACAAATGGGCTTTTATAAGATTGCTTTTGGTCGGTAATTTTTTAAAGGCAATGGATTTACTATCGGTCGTTATCCACGAACCAACAACATCAACTTCGGGATGCTTTTGCAAGTAATCCATTTGCTTTTCAATGCGATCTTTGGCCATGGTATCATCGGCATCCAACCATGCAATGTATTCGCCTTTCGCC
>CANFUB010000299.1 GCA_947450015.1 Bacteroidota bacterium
ATAGCCAACGCGCGACAAACGGGTAATGGCTTCTTCAACTTTGTTATCATAGGTGATTAACAAAATTTTTTGATTGATATCACTGATCATTTCTCCTACCCATTGGGCGAAGCTGCCTTCTAATCCAATGTTGATACTGTTAGGAATGAAGCCATTTTTAAAATCTTCGGCATTTCTTGTATCTAAAACCAAGGCTTCGGTTTCATTTGCTATCAATTCAAAATCATTGACATTGTATGCGTGCATTGCTTTCTCAACAACGGAATCAAAACTTTC
Organism: Bacteroidota bacterium; assembly: GCA_947450015.1. Classification (GTDB taxonomy): domain Bacteria; phylum Bacteroidota; class Bacteroidia; order NS11-12g; family UBA955; genus JABMMZ01. The sequence goes on from CANFUB010000299.1 coordinate 277, forward strand.
ATACCCTTTAATATTTAATAGCACATTGCTTGGGAAATAACCTGGAGGGGCTGTTAAACCTGTCAACAAATCTTTAATAAACTGTTCTTTTGTTAAAGCTGGATTGAGGGCATAATTCACTTCCTTTTGATGGCCTAAAGTATCGGTTGTTTCTTTGCTCATATTCTTGCCACAAGCGCTGCCTGCACCATGGTTAGGATATACAATTAAATCATCTGGCAGGGTCATTATTTTATTGCGCAAAGAATCAAATAACATGGCCGCAAATTTCTCTTCGGTTAGTTCTGCAATAACATGTTGCGCTAAATCGGGTCTTCCAACATCGCCTATAAACAAGGTATCGCCAGAGATAATGCCGTGCGATTTACCATTTTCATCTATTAACAAATAGGTCGTACTTTCTAAAGTATGCCCTGGTGTGTGAATAGCTTGCACTGTGCAGTTGCCTATTTTGAACAATTGGCCGTCCTCAGCTACGATGGCATCAAAATTTGGTTTTGCAGTTGGACCATATACAATGTCTGCCCCTGTCTTCTTAGCTAGGTCGAGGTGACCACTCACAAAATCCGCATGAAAATGCGTTTCGAAAACATACTTAATTTTTGAATTGTCTTTATTTGCTCTTTCGATGTAAGGTTGCACTTCGCGCAAGGGGTCGAAAATAGCAGCCTCTCCATTGCATTCAAGATAGTAAGCAGCGTGGGCTAAACAACCTGTATAAATCTGTTCAATTTTCATAAGATATTACTACTGGTTGGCAAAATTAAGATTATTTAGATATATTAAGACCTTTTTATCTTTATATTAAGAAAAACTAATGAGAATCATATTTAAGCGCAAATCTTATGACAAAAATCAGAACAAAAAATAGGCACTTTTTGAGAGAAATTAGCGTGAAAATTTTATAGGAATTATGTTATTGCTATTTAATATTGCAATGAATGAAGAAATTACATTAAATTTGCCTTATGCCGATTTTTAAAAACATCATAGAGACACAAGCCTTTGGCGTTTGCAGTAAATTAGGCGAAAAAATGGGCTTGAGTACCAAACGCATCCGCTTGTTTTTTTTATACACCAGCTTTCTAACATTAGGCTCCCCTATTATTATCTATATGGTGATGGCCTTTTGGATGAACATGCGCAAATATGCACGCGAGAAGCGCACGGCAGTGTGGGATTTGTAATTAATCCTTCAAGTGCAGCTCAACATCTTTTCCATTGATGGTTTGAACCACCCATGTTTCCTTTTCTTTCAATCTTAGAATTTTCCATTTACTCGCGCCATTAGAACCGGTGGACGGTGTAAAGTTGATGTATAATTTATCGCTACTAAAATCCCAAGTACCAGTTTCTTTATAATCAAAAACATTGAAAGGGCGGTATTTAATGGTGTATGATTTATCCTTATTGATATCAATTTGATAATTGAAATAAGCGTTCTTATAATCATCTGTTTTATTCGTACCTCCCTCAAACGCCTGATCGAGGTACCAAGTATTAATGGCTCTATGAGCCTTACTTCTTAAACTCAATTTCGGTCCATCTTCATATTTACAAGCACTCACCAAGAGCAGCATCAAAACTGGGTAAATTAGATTTTTCATTGTACAAACATAGTCGGCTAACCTTAATTTAAAAAAACTATTTTTAACGATAAGCACACAAAATAGTGGTGGCGTCCAAATTCTGTTCTCGCATCAATTTGCAGAATAAGATGGTATTTCTCAAATTGAGAATAAGCACCTGCCACTTATTAACAAAGCCGCATGTGTATAACATTCTAAAATATGATTTTCAGATACTTATGGGCATATTTATACACCCGAAATCAAGTGGCACGAATCGTGACTTAATCTATAAAAAAAGTGCTAGCTACTGCATTTAAAAAACAAATTGATTTAAAAAACAAGCCTGATGGCCTTTAGAAAATATTTCAGGTCGCAACATGATCCTGCGCTATAAAACACCAACACTAGGGGGTTCAAATTTTTTGGGCCCCTTGTGTTATGATTTGAATTTTAAAATTTACATTTGATAAACCGAACAGGATGCGTACAAGAACAAATCAAAATTTTTTATCTGGTATTTGGGTTTATGTGCTGCTTGCGCTAGCCATACTCTCTATTGTTAACCTAGGTTTGTTCAGTTATAATAAAATTTCTGATGCACTAAACAATTTAAAAAGTCGCATTAACGAAGACATAGAACTTAGTTCGGTAAAAAATATTCGCTTAAACTATATCAAATTGGACAACATGATGGAGATGTATTTGATCACCAACAAAATGTTCTATTTGAATGAATTTGATACCCTTGCCAACAGAACAAAGAAAACCATATCCACCTTAAAACAATCCAAATTAATTAGCCCATATGAGGCCGCGCTGCTCGACTCGCTTAAGACAACGGTGAATTATAAAATTGAAAACCTCGATTACATTATTCTTTACGAACAGAATGTCTCGATAGAAAATTCAATCAACGATTTATTGGAACGCAATAACACAGGCTCTGCTAAGATGCCAAGTTTCAACACAAAACCTAAAAAGGGCGCAGTGCCTAGAAAAAGTTTTGCGGATAGAATTGGCCTAAAACATAAAAAGCATGCCATCGATTCCTTTGAGAACAACCAAGCACGAAACAACCAAACCAATGCCAGTGGTGAATTAGTGATTCGCAAAAAAGACTTGTTTGATATTCGACAATCTGCCAATGTTAATCCCAATCTTGAAAACGACAAAGAGCTCAATGAATATTTCATGGACCTATGCAGGGTCATAGAGACCATTGAGACCAATCGTCTCGATCAAGAACGCATTGTTTCAGAGAAAAAAATTAAACAGGCCAATCAATCTATTTTAATGCTAGGCATTAGCACTACACTCTTTTTAATTCTAGCAGCAATTGTTTATTTTAGATACATAAAACGCCTTTCAGAGGTTAGAAAAAACTTAGCTGATTCGAAAGAAGTAGCCGAAGAAATGACCTTGTTAAAAGAGCGTTTCATGGCCAATATGAGCCATGAAATTAGAACCCCAATGAACGCAATTTCGGGATTTGTCGACCAGCTGCAAGCCTCTAATTTAACTGTGATTCAAAAAAGACAAATCGGTATTATTCAAAAATCAATTACCCACGTTTTAAACATTATCAATGATATACTCGATTTTTCAAAACTCAATGCTGGCAAATTAACCCTCGACTTTAAAGGCATGAAAATCCACCATGTCATCTATCAAACCATCGAGATTGTGCAACCCTTACTAGCGGAAAAGCATTTACTTTTATCTTGCGATATTGACGAGAAAATGCCCTCTGTATTGATTGGCGACACCTATCGCTTAAGGCAGATATTGCTTAACATCATAGGCAATGCGATTAAATACACACACGAAGGCAGCATTGATGTAAAGGCAACAGTAATCCCTGAAGAGAACAATGTCTTTTTGGTAAAAATTACTGTTCAAGACAGTGGTATTGGCATAGCAAAAGAAGAGCTCAGTCAGATTTTTAAAGAATACCACATGGCCGATAATTCGAATTTTAGCAAAGCTGGTAGTTCGGGTCTGGGATTAAACATTACCAAAATGCTCGTTGAGCTATACAACGGTCAAATA
>CANFUB010000300.1 GCA_947450015.1 Bacteroidota bacterium
CCACGTATATCCAAATCGCGCATGGCCACATTAAAACCGCCTCCTAAATCACTGTATTCTTCGATGGTACTCAAACGTTTTTTCGCATCGGAGGTCAATACATTTAATGGTGGCGACAATAAATAGCAATACGCTTTTCTATTGCTTCTTCCTACCCTTCCCCGCATTTGGTGCAAATCGCTCAAACCAAACATGTGGGCATTGTTAATGATAATGGTATTGCAATTCGGAATATCCAAACCTGCTTCGATAATAGTAGTAGCTAATAACACATCGTAATCGCCTTCTACAAATCGCACCATCACATTTTCTAAATCGTGTCCTTCCATTTGACCGTGCGCCACTGCTACTCTAATGCCTGGCATCATTTGTTCCATCATGGCTTGGTACTCGTATAAATCTTTCACGCGGTGGTGCACAAAATATACTTGTCCGCCTCGGTCTAATTCATAACTCAAGGCTTTTTTAATGACCTCTTTATTAAAAATTTGCAATTCTGTTTTTATTGGAAAACGGTTGGGTGGAGGTGTATTGATGACTGATAAATCGCGGGCCCCCATTAAAGAAAAATGCAGGGTACGCGGTATAGGCGTAGCGGTTAAAGTGAGGGTATCTAAATTTACTCTCAACTCTTTCAATTTATCTTTTACAGCCACACCAAATTTTTGTTCTTCATCGATAATCAATAAGCCCAAATCTTTGAACTTAATATCCTTGCCTACCAAGCGATGTGTACCAATTAAAATATCCACTTTGCCATCGGCCACATCTTTTAAAGTCTTCTTTATTTCGGCTGCCGTTTTAAATCTATTCACATAATCTACTGTCACAGGAAAGGCACTTAAGCGCTCTTTAAAGGTGCGGTAATGCTGATGCGCTAAGATGGTAGTAGGCACCAATACGGCCACTTGTTTACTATCGTTTACTGCTTTGAAGGCAGTGCGTATGGCCACTTCTGTTTTACCAAAACCAACATCACCACATAAGAGTCGGTCCATTGGTTTTTCGCTTTCCATGTCGCGTTTAATTTCTTCGGTGGTTTTGGCCTGATCTGGTGTATCCTCGTATAAAAACGAAGCCTCTAATTCCATTTGCAAATACGTATCAGGACTAAATGCAAACCCGGGCTGTGCTTTGCGTTTGGCGTATAAAGTAATGAGCTCGCGAGCGATGTCTTTTACTTTTTTCTTAGTGGTGGCTTTTTGTTTTTCCCAAACACCACTGCCCAATTTATGAAGCGTTGGCACATTGCCATCCTTACCACTGAACTTCGAAATTTTGTGCAATGAATTTACATTCACAAATAACAAATCACCATCGCGGTATGAAATTTTTACAGCCTCTTGCACCACGCCATTCATGTTCATGCGTTGCAAACCCATGAACTTACCAACCCCGTGATCGATGTGCGTTACAAAATCACCAGGACGCAATTCGCTCAGTTCTTTTAAGGTTAAAGCAGTGCTTTTCGAGTAGCCTTTTTTATGAACTTTAAACCTATAATACCTTTCGAACAATTGGTGTTCGGTATAACAGGCCATCTTCAATTCCTTGTCTAAAAAGCCTTCTGCCAAACCATGATAAATCGGTACCACATTGATTTGTTTTTGCCTATCGTGAATAATGGCTAGCAATCGCTCTATCTGTTTACCTGTATCGCTAAATACAAGGTTCATGATATTGTTGAGCTCATTGGCTTGCAAATGGTTGAGCAGCATCTCCACATTTTTTTGAAACAAGGGTTGAGGCTCAATGCTAAAACGAAACGTTTGTTGCGCTTTGAAAGACGTCATGCTACTCGTTTCGATAATGGTTGAAAATGCAGTTATATTACTTTTTATTTCACCGGGGGTTAACAACATTCTTTCAGGATGTTGTTCGTTGCCAATTAAATTTTCCCATTGCTTGTTCAAGTATTCAAACTGATCGTTAAAATGCTTGGTAACAATGATAGATTCTTTTGGCAAATATTTGAAGAAAGATACTTTCTCGCCAGCAATGCCAGCACTTTGTATATTGGGTACGATGGTTAAGAAAGCAATCTTTGCAATTGATAACTGGGATTCAATATCGAAGGTTCTAATGGTTTCCACTTCATCGCCATCGAGTTCTATGCGATAAGGTTGTTCATTCGAAAAACTGAAGATATCGATGATGCCTCCGCGTATGGCGTATTGCCCTGGTTCGTATACAAAATCTTCGCGCTCGAATTCATTCTCATCTAAAAAATCGGCCAAGAAATTGGTATCTAATTTTTCTCTAACATTAATGTTAAACGAGTTGTGTTCGAGGCGTTCGTTGCTAATTACTTTCTCCGAAATACTTTCGGAAGTAGCAATCACAATGTAAGGATGGGTAGCATGTTGCAACCTTGAAATCACTTCGGCCCTGGTTTGTATTTGGTCGTTGCTAACTTCTTCGAATTCAAAAACGCGTTTAAAACTATCTGGCAATAACAATACTTCGTTCTCGGAAATAAGGTGTTGCAAGTCGCTGCGAAGAAACTCGGCCTCGTCCATTTCGGGTACTAATATTAAAATTGACTTGCCAGTTTCGGCATAGATAGACGCCAATGCCACTGCGAATGATGAGCCTATGAGACCTTCGAAATGGGCAATAAAAGGCTGTGAATTTCTGTGTTGTGTTAGAAATTCTTTAATTTGATGATGTTGACCAAAAGCTTCAACCAGTTCTCTTACTTTCAATGCCTAGCTTTTATAAAAAGGAATGCAAAGGTAAACATTATAGCCACTGATTCACAGATTAGATTAAATATTCTTATTTAAAAAGATGATGCGTTTTACAACTTCTTAAAATCAAACAGAATACAATGAATAGAACAAACCCTCAGGTATTTATTGGCACTTGTTGATACAACATTTATATTTGTAACATGTCTGACCGATATTATAAGACCCAATTTTTGATCGTTATACTTTTGTTTTTTACCTGCATAGGCAACCTAAAACTTTCAGCACAAACCATACAATCCACCTTCCAAGGGCATTGGTTTCACTATACCATTGGCAGTGCAGCAAAACCTGATAGCAACTATACCCGCTTAGATACCATTGTTGATATTAGCTTCAGAAAAGATGGCACCTACAATTATAAAGGGATTATTAAAACAGATGTTTTTACTCCAGGCAAAGGGCACTTAAAGTTCAAGAAAAACTTTCGTTACATGGATGGGCGTTATGAGATTGAATACAACGAATTAACCCTAGTAAGTGGCTTTGCGGCCGACGATAAAGCCCTTCACAAAACATTTGAAATAGCCTCGGGCATTAATAAATTTAAGCAGGAGGTTCCTTACTTTAAATTATGGGATACATACTATCAATATGAATACATTGCCGTTGAATATTTCAGTCCTCTTGAATCCTTTATCAGCAGCAAACGCCAGTTGCAAACCCTTTGCGTAGAAAATAAAGTTGAGAATACAATTGATTCCCTTGACTTCTGGACCAGTTCTAAACAATGTGCTTTTGAAAACGAGTGGCCAAAGCCTGTTCTTCTGTATAGAGAGGCACCGTTAAACACCAGCATGGTAGATTCCTTAGCGTATTTACCAGAAGACATTGACAAGCTTTTTAAGTTCGATTCCAACAAGCGACTCACACAGTATTTCTACACCCCTAAAATGGACAAGTCGTTTTACTACACTTATACTTATGTAGGTGATGCGAACGAGAAAAATATCATTGTACACTCTATAAAAGACAGCAAGGACCAAATGGACTATATTTTTGTAAGGGATGATAAAAATTGTTTGCAAAAAATTGAGCAATACAATGCGGAGCATCAGTTGGTAATGGTGTATTCTTTGGCTCAATAAAATTGGCAGTTAGCGGTTGGCAGTTGGCAATAGAAAACCAATTCCTTACC
>CANFUB010000301.1 GCA_947450015.1 Bacteroidota bacterium
AGAAAAAGAAGCAAAAAGAAAATTCCATTACAATCATTAATTCTTAATTAATTTGGAATTTCAAATCTAAAGGATAGGTATGTTTTCTACAAGTTGCAAATTAAAATGGTTTCAAACTCCGTAGGAGTTATATCTTAGTAACCGTGGCTAAAGGCCACGGGACCAAGCGATGATACATCCCTAGTCCATATACGGCTCCAGCATCACCGTCCAAGCATCGTGGTTGCGCGTACCTGGCGCAGTCTCCGCCTGACCTTTCAACGCGATACCAGCATACTGCTCTATCTGCTCAATGGTAGTGCTATCTTGTGGTTCGTATAAGATAGTCAACTCGGTTGACTTGTTTAAAGCGACCATCACTTCCTCAGAATCGCATACCAAACATTTGGCATGGGCCATCAAAGGCGTTAGTTCGGCTGTTTCGGCTTTTAATAAAATAGGTAAGCTTAAATCTTGTATACTTACATCACTGTAATTCGAAGGAATTTGTATGGCGTGCAAGGGAATGGCTTTTACAAAATCGGTTATCCACTCTTTGGGTTGATGTCCAAATTCGCCTACCACCAAGGGGCCATTGATCCACCCTGCAATTTCTTTTGCTTTGTTGGGCTCAATATAATCGGGCGATGAAGGATCGAAACAAAAGCCAATGAAATCGGCCCACATACCAGCGGCATAACGGGCATCTGATAAATTGGTAATGGCAGAAAATTTAAGTAAAAAAGGATAGTTCATATTAATTGAATTTAATGGCTTTCACTGGGGCTATAGAATTGATCATTCTAACAGGCAATAACAAGGCAATCATACAAAGTGCTACTGTGCCAATATTAATGAGCACCACATACAGCCAATTGATTTGTATGGGCACAAAAGAAAGGTAATACGTTTCGCGTGGTAGGGTAATGAGTTTAAAATGATCTTGTAAATAACAAGCACCCAATCCCAATATATTGCCAAAAATTAAACCCAAAATTAAGATGTAAAAGGCATGGTTGAGGAATACGCGTTTAATTAAATTATTGCGACTGCCCAAAGCTTTCAATATACCCACCATATTGGTGCGCTCAATAATTAAAATCAACAAAGCGGTAATCATATTGATACAAGCTACTACAATCATTAAACCCAAAATAATGGTAATGTTTTGGTCGAGGTAACCCAGCCAATCGAAAATCTGTGGATTCATTTGCACCATGTTTTCGGCATTCAAAACTTCGGGCGTTTGTCTGTTGATTTTTTTATTCGTAACCAACAATTGTTTAAAGTCGTGGGTATTGATTTCGTAATGCGTAATCATGGGCGCACGGGCTGCAAAGATGCGTTGCATTTCGCGCAGGCTACCTATCACGTATACCATATCATTTTCTTCTAAGCCTGTTTCATAAATGCCCACAATTTTGCAAGGAATAACACGCACTGGATCGTTAATGAAAAATATTTTAACCGTTTTGCCAGTATCCACTTGCATTTTTTTAGCCAGTATTTGCGAAATCATAATTTCGCGTTTGGTGGTGCTGTCTTTGGTGTTGGGCACTCGACCCCTTAACATGTTTTTATTAAAAAAAGTAAAATCGTAACTGCCATCTACACCCTTGAAAACAATACCTTCTAAATCTTCATTGGCTTTTAAGATGCCGGGTTTCGAAAGGATAGGGGCCACCGATTTAACATTCGGTATGGTTTTAATTTGTTTCACCATCTCCACCGAATCCTTAAAAAGCATATAATCAAAACTCCCAGTGGTGCCGGTAGCATGTATTTCAATATGACCGCCAAACCCAACTACCTTATCGGTAATTTGTTGCTTGTAGCCAATCACAACGGCAGTGGCAATAATCATCACCGCCACACTTAAGCCTACACCAAACCACGCCAACTTAATAATAAAGGAGGTAAAAGATTTGAATTTCCCCAAGGCCAATCGGGTTGCTATGAACCTGCTTAATTGCACAGTGCAATTTTAATGAAAATACTCGGCCCTTAGAAAGGTTTTTAATAACAATTCGAGCAGAGCATGATTTATTTCCTTTTAAAATCAAAAAAGCAATTCATTTTAGTCATTCAAAAGTGACAAACATCTTGAAATAAAATCATTTTTATTCCATAAGTTTACCGCCATTATTAGTCCTACAGTAAAATGAAATCAGACATAGAAATTTCAAGAGATACCCAACTTAAACCCATCACTCAAATAGCTGCTCAACTCGGCATTCCCGAAGAGGATGTGATGCAATATGGCAAATACAAAGCGAAAATAAACCTCAGTCAAATCAATGAGACGGCTGTTCAAAAGAGTAATTTAATATTGGTGACTGCCATATCACCAACCAAAGCAGGGGTGGGTAAAACAGTTACCAGTGTAAGTCTTTCATTAGGCCTCAATAAAATTGGTAAAAAAAGTATTGTGGCTTTGCGCGAACCTTCTTTAGGTCCTGTGTTTGGTATGAAGGGTGGAGCCGCTGGTGGTGGCTATGCGCAAGTGTTGCCAATGGAAGATATTAACCTGCATTTTACAGGCGATTTTCATGCGATCACTACTGCTAATAATACCATTGCTGCTTTATTAGATAATTACCAATACAACAACATCAATACCGATAAAGCGCTTAAACAAATTGTTTGGAAACGCGTGCTCGATGTGAACGATCGCTCATTGCGTTATGTGAACACTGGTTTGGGCGGTCGCTTAAATGGCTTACCACAAGAAACAGGCTTCGATATTACACCTGCTTCAGAAATCATGGCCATATTGTGTTTGGCTTCTGGTCTCGAAGATTTGAAAACAAGAATCAATCAAATCGTATTGGGTTATAAACTCGATAACACACCTTTCACAGTGCGCGATTTAGGCATAGCCGATGCCATTGTTATTCTATTAAAAGATGCACTCATGCCCAACTTGGTGCAAACCACCGAGAACACACCTGCCATTATACATGGCGGTCCGTTTGCCAATATCGCCCATGGTTGCAATTCTGTATTGGCCACAAAAATGGCTTTGTCATTGAGCGATTATGTTGTTACAGAAGCGGGCTTTGGTAGCGACTTAGGGGCCGAAAAATTCTTAGATATAAAATGCCGCATGGCTGGTTTGCAACCTAAGGCAACAGTATTAGTTGTAACCACACAAGCTTTAAAAAACCATGCAAATTTAACAGATGATGAAGCGAAGAAACCAAATTTAGAAGTCTTGAAACAAGGCTTGCCTAACCTCGAGCGCCATATCGAAAATTTGCAATCATTCGGACAAAGTATTATTGTATCACTCAATAAATTTTATTTTGATGTAGAAGAAGAAATTGCATTTTTAAAACAATGGTGCCTTGAAAAAAATACCACCTTTGCCATTAACGATGCCTTTGTGAATGGGGGAGAAGGTGCTAGTGATTTAGCAAGAGCAGTGGTGGAGGTAATAGAAAATAAACCATCTAAAGCCATTCAATACCAATACGAATTAAGTGATACTGTAACAGAAAAATTGCGCAAAGTAGCCACACAAATTTACAGAGCCAAAGACATTGAGTTGAGCAATAAAGCCAGAACAGCTTTGGTAAAAATCGAAAAAAACAATTGGGGTCATTTGCCCATTTGCATTGCCAAAACACAATACTCCTTTACCGATAATCCTAAAATTGCAGGAGCACCATCAGGGCATACCATTACCTTCGAAGATATTATCATCAATGCAGGAGCAGGTTTTATAGTTGCAGTAGCAGGCGATATCATGCGTATGCCTGGTTTGCCAAAAGTACCCGCAGCCTATGGCATGACTATTACAGATGGGGTGATAGAGGGCTTGAGTTAAACTATTTTTATTTGTTTTTATAAGCCAAACGTGTTTTGGCTTTTTCTAGAATGCGCTGCAAAATCAGTTCAGATAAA
>CANFUB010000302.1 GCA_947450015.1 Bacteroidota bacterium
AGCCACAGATTCACAGAAGAGAATTGAACACTTTCAATTCTCAGATTGGATTTCATGACTTGAAATTAACGAATGGCATACATTATCCCGTAGGGATTTAATCTATGCAACTCAAAAATCAATAATTGTATCCTTATCACGTAGGGATTATACTTTTAAACTATCTCATGAATTTATTAAACCTCCTCTAATAAAGTGCGGAAGGCTAAAACCTTGTCGCCATATTTTTCGTAAGTCTTTGCTTTTAGAGCCAAGGCATGCTTGTCTACATACTCATTAAAATCTTCTACTGTATTGCAATAATATTGAATGGCGTAATTCACCCCTTCGTTATCATCAACAACCGTTAACAATTTAAGCATTTTAAAACCCGTAAACTTTTCGGTTGATATCACCTCTGGTATGTGGGTATGCTTCATCCAATGTACCCATTCGGTTTCTATTTCTTCTGGAATATTGCAGGTAACGTTATAAATAATCATGGCGCTTAAAATTATGTAACAAACTTATTCATTTTTTTAATTCTAAAAAATCTTTCATCGAATTGTATTTCATTTGTAACCTTACATGGGCGAATTTCAAAATAGCAAAGTAGAAACTTTAAAGTACAGTGCTTTCAATAAAATACAGCACATGGATATTTTGCGCGATGATTTAATTCACCCCATCGTATGTGGCAACAAATGGCGAAAACTTAAATATGCCATCGAATTTATCAAAGCCAATCAACTAAAAACCATCGTTACTTTTGGTGGAGCCTACAGCAACCATGTTATAGCAACTGCATTTGCTGGCAAGGCATACAACATTCAAACAGTCGCTTTTATTCGCGGTGATGAAGCAAGAGCAATGAACCACTACGAGCAATTGGCCATTGCGTGTGGCATGACCTTGCACCATGTCGACCGCGCAGCTTACAAAGATAAACGCGCCTTGTTTAATCAGTATTTTGGCAACGACTCAAAAGCCTTTTTTTTAGATGAGGGTGGCAACCATCCTTTGGCATTAAAAGGCTGTGCAGAGATATTAGATGAACTAAAAACGGAATACGATTATGTCATCCTCCCTTTAGGCACTGGCACCACCATGGAAGGCTTGGTAAAAGGGGTAATTGAAAAAAAATTAAACACAAAAATATTAGGCATTAGCTCACTCAAAAATAACTTTGAGCTCGATTTTCGACTAGAGCACTACAGCACTAAATATTGGCATGTGTTTCACGATTACCACCGCGGCAAGTATGCTAAATCGGATGCAGACCTCGAACAATTTATTGCGCATTTCACAAGTGAAACGGGCGTACCCATCGAAACCGTTTATACAGGTAAAATGATGATGGCAGTAGCCGATTTAATTCAACAACATTATTTCAAACCGACAGACAAGATTTTGCTAGTACACACGGGTGGACTGATGAACGTCTGATTTTTTCAACCATGTTAGGTCATCATATATGATGACCTGACTACCACGGACTATAATCTTAGGCTGTAATTGCTAGCAGCCTATGCAATTCTTGGCGTGTAGCCTCTTCTTCGAATTTACCACAATATTCTGCAGTAGTGGTATGACTGCTATCGTCTTTGATACCGCGACTGGCCACACATAAATGTTTAGCGTTTATAATCACCGCAACATTTTCTGTCTTCAAAATATTTTTTAGCTCATTCACAATTTGCATGGTCATGCGCTCTTGCACTTGCGGGCGTTTTGCGAAATATTCTACAATGCGGTTAAGTTTCGATAGGCCTATTACTTTACCATTGGGGATATAAGCCACATGCGCTTTACCGAAGAAAGGCACAAAATGGTGTTCGCAATTGGTATAAAAATTAATGTCTTTTTCGATCAACATTTCAGAGTACTTGAACTTATTTTTAAAGTGCGAAGCCTCAGGCTTGTTGGCCGGATTCAATCCCCAAAACATTTCTTTCACATACATTTTGGCCACCCTGCGAGGTGTGCCACTCAGACTATCATCGGTCATGTCTAAGCCGAGGGTCTCCATGATGGTATTGAAATGGTTTTGAATAATGTCTATTTTTTCATCATCACTCAGTTTAAAAGCATCGGCACGCATTGGTGTATCGATGTTAAACATTTCGTGGTCGTGATCGTGGTCGTCGTTATGTTGCATGTTATCCATTATATTCTACGTAGTTTCTTTCAGTTTCGAAAAGGCGTATGCCCAATTCAAAGCGACTGTCAATTTTGGCTCTCAATTTTTCCCATATCACGATGGCGATATGCTCGGCAGTAGGATTCAAATCTTTAAATTCAGTGGTGTCTAAATTTAAATTTCTGTGATCGAACTTGTCTTCAATTTCTGAACGAATGAGTGCGGCTAGTTTTTTTGTATCAATCACATAACCTGTTTCAGGATCTATTTCGCCAGTTACCTTTACCTCTAGGTTGTAATTGTGCCCATGGTAATGTGGATTGTTGCAAACCCCAAATACTTCCTGATTTTTTTCTTCGCTCCAAGCAGGATTGTGCAAGCGGTGGGCAGCATTGAAGTGCGCTTTTCTAATAACTGAAACTTTCATTGTCTGTAATAACTAACTATTGGATGAATCGAATTGTTTATGCAAAAGAACTAATTATTTACAAGAGTATACTAATGAGCCACTTAATGTTTTCAGCATTTGTTTAATATTTCTTAAACAATAAAAGTTTAATTTTCTATTGATAATCAGTGTAATAATAAGAAAAGGTACTTATATCAAGCAGTTGCAAAAAACAGTCTGTTTAAGGAATATTACCAAATCGTTCGTTTACCATTAATGAAAACTAGGCACTTAGGGGTTTATAGAATCCATCTATAGGGCTATATTAGCCTTAAATCTACTCGTAAACCCCTAATTGTTAATAACTAAGCTTTTTGTTTAAATAAAAAATTTAAAACATTAAACAAAAAATGCTGAAAATTTAATTTTTATACCACAACTTTGTACCTGTTAAAATATCAAAATGAACACAGCACAAATACTCCCAGTTTCTTTCGACTATATGTTGCAAAAAGAAATGTCTGCTATGAAAGGTTTGGCCATGCAATTGACTAAAAATTCTGATGATGCAGATGATCTTGTGCAGGAAACCATTTTGAAAGCTTTGCGTTACCAAGGTAAATTTTCTGAAGGCACCAACTTTAAAGGTTGGTTGTTTACCATTTTAAAAAATAGTTTTATCAATAACTATCGTAGAATGGTAAAACGCAACACCTTCTTAGATGCTACTGACAACACTTTCTTTTTAGACATTCCTTCTCACAGAACAGAGAACCAAGCGGAATTAAAGTTCATTAGAAAAGATTTAGAAGAAGCCATTACTGCTCTGCCTACCGAACTTAAAGTAACCTTTATGTTGAACGTAGAAGGTTTTAAATACCACGAAATTGCTGAGGAGCTGAACATTCCAATTGGAACTGTTAAAACCCGTATCTTCGTAGCACGAAGAATTCTACGCAAAAAACTTTATGTTTATGGCGAAGAATACGGTTTTAACAAGTCAATTAATGAATAGTCTGTACCTCTGGATTAACGCACTCACACTCCTCTTCCCACTGCTGCTTTCGTTCGATCAGAAAGTAGCTTTCTACAAACGTTGGAAGTATTTATTCCCTGCCATTGCCATCACTGCGATATTTTTTTTAGTATGGGATGAATGGTTCACACAGATGCAAATATGGGGTTTCAATGCCAAGTACATTACTGGTTATTATGTCGGTCATTTGCCCATCGAAGAAGTTTTATTCTTTTTTACAGTGCCCTACGCTTCTATCTTTATTTATGAAGTCATTAAAGCGTATGTGAAACACAGTGAATTGTTCGAAGACTTACACCGTTGGTTTACCATGTTCTTTTTTGGCAT
>CANFUB010000303.1 GCA_947450015.1 Bacteroidota bacterium
ATAAGGTACAGTAGGTATTGGTATTTTTTCGACTTGATTTCAGACATCTTTAAGTGTGTCCAAATATAAAGGAATTATGAAAACTATTATCGTTGAATACAATGGTTGAAGTTAAGCGCCACAGATGCACAGATTGAAATACATTTTTTAGATAAATCACTAGTAAGAAAAATTGATTGCTTATTAAAATGCCTGAATGAAAGCAAAAATGAAAGCAGTTTTTTATAAATCGCAATAAAATTTATCTTTTATTGGTAAATTAAATACGGTAACAAAAAGTGTAATCTTACTAATTTTTATGTTTTAATAAAAATCTGTGAATCTGTGGCTAATTCACACTAAGCGCTTGCGCTTAAAATTCATAGGCACCAATGTCGGGATTGGCATCGCGCGACTTTCCTTCAAGGTCGGTGCTCACACCTGTGCCTGCTAAACCAACATTTATGGCTGGCGAACCTGCTATCAATTTTAAATTATTGCCTGGAGCATCTACAAAAATTTTTGAATAATTAAGCGTTGAGAAAATATTATCAACCCCAAAAGGGTTCTTAGATTTGATTAAACATTTCTGAATAATATTGGGTGTGGCAGGTGCGCTTAAGTCAAAACCGACTTCGCTTTCATTGGGTCCGTAAAGAATACAATTTACAAAAGTATAGCCTATAGGATAAGTGCGAATCACCACTTTATCGTCGTTGCGCTCCTGATTGCTGATGTAAAAATGTGGATCTCTTCCACCCGATGTAACGTTGTTCATTGAGCAGAAATAAAAATTATAACGACCGCCATATTGCGCGTATAAATTAAAAATACCACAATTGCTCACTACCGTATTAATGGCTGTTATCTCGCCAGTGCGGCCCCAAATACCGACACCAGACATGTTTTTAATAATGCTATTTTGTATTAATAATTTAGGATTGGCATTGTTCGAAAGCGAATCGACCCTTACACCATAGGCCGCATTTTTAATGATGCAATGGGTTAGTACATTGTCTAAACTGGTTTTATAAAAACCAATGCCTTGCCATTGACCGGGCGTATTCGCATAATTATTATCCAAGCGGTCGCCTTCGAAAATAACAGGGTTGGAAAAGGTGCCATTGACTTTCAATGTACCTAAAATATTAAGGGCATGGTAACCAAATTTTTTATTATTACTATCTACTAAAAACGAATTGGTACTGCTGTAAACATGCACGCCTGGGCCAATAACCAGCGATTTACCGACATCCACAAAACAGGTATTCACAATGACATAAGGTTTATCGGTGAGGGTCCAATTGGTGGTGCTATTTACTAATACTGTATCTCTAAAATAATAGGCATCCCAACCGTAGGCAGCCAGTTCAACATATTGGCGATTGCCATTGGTTTCGAATTCTATGCGGTCGCGCACGATGGCAGGTTGTGATAAATTATTGGGTTCAAGGGTGGCTTCAACAAATACCCAAGCACTGTCTTTTGGCAATATTTCTAAGGTATTGGCTGCACCACTTTTGCCATCCACATTGATTCTATAAGGAGAATTAACACCTCCTAACAATTGCACATTCACATTAACGGTTTCTTTATAAGGATTGCGCACCATGAAGCGTTTATTGATAGAGCGCGGATAGCTGCTACCGGCTAAACGGGTAAACACAGTATCAAAGTACACAGTATCGGCACTAAACCCAAGCGTACCCGCTCCTTTCAGAATGCTTTGGTCTTTGCGACAGGCACCCAAACAAACAAGAATGGTACAAATGGTGATAAAACTTTTAAACGGCATAGAGATGAAGGAACAAAAATAAAGAATTGTTTTTATAGTAGGCATAACAAAAGGAATTGAAAAATATTGTGTAAGACCTCAATAATTATAAATGAATGACAATTGATTGAATGAATATTTTACACTAGTTATTATTTAGTAGTTATAACACGAAAACTATTTCAAGTAATTTCAAAACTATTTTTGCTTTTTATTGTCATAGTAAATGTGACATTAGCAATTATATACACCCTTGTAACACTTGCAGGCTTTTCAATTATGGAAGCCACTGCTTGGTTTTCGCACAAATACATCATGCATGGCTTTATGTGGCGTTGGCACAAGAGTCACCATGAACCACGCGAAGGCACTTTCGAAAAAAATGATTTGTTCGGTTTGGTATTTGCCGTTATATCGGCTGCCTTTATTGTATTAGGTACACTTCATGGCATCGACTGGCGTTTCTTTTTTGGCATTGGCATTTTTCTTTATGGCGTGGCTTATTTTTTAGTGCACGATGTATTCGTTCACCAACGCTTGCCCCTGCTCAAAAAATCGAACACCACCTATTTTCAAGCCATGCGCTTTGCCCACAAAGTGCACCATAAAGTAACCACAAAAGAAGGTGCCGAAGCCTTTGGGTTTTTATTCGTGAGTAAAAAATATTTGGATAAATACCGTCAGAGAAAATAATGCAAAAGAAAGTAGTGGTAATTGGGAGTGGCTTTGCAGGCCTAAGTGCTGCAGCGCTGTTAGCCCAACAAGGACATCAAGTTACCTTATTAGAAAAAAACAATCAGACTGGCGGTCGCGCCCGCACTTGGCAAAGCGATGGGTTTACTTTCGACATGGGGCCTAGCTGGTACTGGATGCCCGAGGTGTTCGAAAATTATTACGCTTTGTTTGGTAATAAAGTAAGCGACTTTTATACACTCAATCGCCTCGATCCTGCCTACCGCATCTATTTTACAAACAACGAAACCATCGATGTACCCGCGAGTTTAGAAGCCCTCAAAGTTGAATTCGAAAAAAGAGAAAAAGGCAGTGGCGAAGCATTGGCGGTGTTTCTAAAAGATGCCGAATACAAATACCATACGGCCATGGCCGATTATGTATCGCGTGTTTCAGATTCCATTACAGAGTTTATTGAACCACGCCTCATCATCAAATCGTTTCAACTTAATTTATTTTCTTCACTCAGAAAATCGGTTCGCAAAAAATTTAAAAATCCATTATTGGTTAGCTTGTTAGAATTTCCTGTGCTTTTCTTAGGCTCTACCCCCGATACTACCCCTGCCCTCTACAGCATGATGAACTATGCCGATTTAGTAAAAGGTACTTGGTTTCCTGAAGGTGGTATGTTCGAAATTTCGAAAGCCTTTACCAAAATTGCCGAAGCCCAAGGGGTTACTATCGAATTAAACAGCGAGGTGAGCAGCATTGAAGTAAGCGAAGGCAAAGCACAAAAAGTTTGGGTAGGTAACAAAGCTTACGAAGCAGATATTGTAGTGGCTGGCAGCGACTACCACCATACCGAACAACAATTGTTAAAGAAAGAAGACCGCGTGTATGACGAAGCCTATTGGAACAGTCGCACCATGTCGCCAAGCTCGCTCTTATTTTATGTGGGGATTAATAAAAAAATAGACGGTGTATTGCACCATAACTTATTTTTTGATGAAGACTTTGAGCAACATGCAAGCGAAATTTACAAAACGCCCCAATGGCCAAGCAAGCCTTTGTTCTATTTAAATGTAACCAGTAAAACCGATGATAAGGTGGCACCAGAAGGCTGCGAAAATTTATTTTTCCTTATTCCTTTGGCCCCAGGTTTAAAAGATGATGAAGCTACCAGAGAACATTATTTTAATATTATTATTAAAAGACTTGAAGCCAAAACAGGCACCGACATTGCAAATCATATTTTAGTTAAACGCAGTTATGCAATGAAAGATTTTGAGGCCGACTACCATTCCTACAAAGGCAATGCCTATGGTTTGGCCAATACCCTTTTGCAAACCGCATTTTTAAAGCCCAAAATGAAATCAAAAAAGGTGAAAAATCTTTTTTATACAGG
>CANFUB010000304.1 GCA_947450015.1 Bacteroidota bacterium
AACAATAATAAATAAAGTTTAACGCATATTGAAATTAACTTTTTAACCGAGGAAGGTTCTCACTTGCAAAATGTTATGAGTAGTTCTGAATGAGTGAGTTTGGAGTTAATATTTCTTTTTTGTGATGAAGGCTAATAGATGGGTGCCAAGCTAAAATGCTCGCAAAGTCAATAGCTTATTTTCTTTATCACACCATCATGCCTAATTAATGTATCATGAAGGAAGTGGTAGACGTTTAAAGATATCGCTAATCCTCCAGCTGCCAATCATAGTCGTCTTCCATGATGGTGTTTTGTCGGTTAGGGGGCAGTTGACAAAGGGTATGTATTAACCTTTCATTGCTCACATGGTTGATGCTTTCAATAATATTATCGGTCACTTGTTTATTAAAGTCATCCAAATCGCTCAAGGCTTTTTCGGCAATACATGCTTCCTCCTCCTCTGTTAGTTCCCTTTCAATTTTAGTACCCACCAAATCCATTAACTCATAAATATCGAGTTCGCAAATGGTAAAATGCATCAGTTGTTCGCGGCTGCATTGATTGATAAATTGTTCGAAATAGCCAACCATATAACAATAATAAATATATTTTGGTGCTTTTGAAAAAATGCTTGGTTTTTCTAACCATTCTTTTACCTTAACTTTAAAGTTGTTCAAAAGCTGCATGACTTTAAAAATTATTAATAAAGTTAGTTTTTAGCTTTTTAGCCAATCAATGAAATTTTCCTTTGTTAATCCGAGGTTTCTTAATCCATTTTGGATGATAAACTCAGGTATTGGTTCTATATGTGATTGAAAAGTTACTGGTCTTAAGGTAGAAGTACCGGCCCAGATTTCATGGCCACCTTTTTTCCTTTGACACTTTAATCCTTGTTCAGTTAAAAATTTTCTAAATGTTCTTGTTGAAATGTTTTTTAACCCTGACATAAAACAAAATACTAAAGTTCTAAGGTTAAAGCTTCAGAAAATGATTTGTAATTTTTGGTATTAACTATGTCGCTGTATAGACTGTTATTTGAAATTAAGTCAGTATTCTCTGGTGAAGTGAAATTTTTATGTTTACTAGTGCTTTTTAACTTTGTCCACCCTAGGCTTAGCAGTACTTTATCTATGGTTTTTTTATTATGAGCGTACCTAAAAAATTCTTCTACACTAATTTTTAATGATTCTTTTGCTTCACTATAATCGTGACCATATCCAGTACAATCCAAACTAGGAGCATAAAGAATTTCTACATTGTCTTCATTAAATTGAACAACAGGGACATTTAAATCCCATTGACCATCACCGATTTTTATTGAGCCGTGGAGATTCATTTTAATTTTTAGTTATTTCAAAGGTACAATAATAACAATTGTAATAAATATTTACTATTAAAAAAATCTATAATCTGTATCATATTTACTATGAATATTCTATAATACTGCTAGTTTATTTTATAATAATGGCATTAATATTTGATGTTTGGCCGATGTAATATTTGTCTTTTGATGTAGAGTGTATTGTATAGACCTGAACCATTCTTAAAAGACTTTTACTGCCCTGTGTTAGAGTTCGCACAGAGCCGCGAACACAACACAGGGCAACTAAAACTAAAAACCCGCCTTAAGAGCGGGTTTGAGTTTTAGTAGTGGAGAATATCGGATTCGAACCGACCACCTCTTGCATGCCATGCAAGCGCTCTAGCCAAATGAGCTAATCCCCCTTTTATATTTCAGAACATTCGAACCGACACCTTTCCGCATACTTGCGGGACGCTCTAGCCTCCCGATAGCTATCGGGAGAGCTAATCCTCATTATTGTTCGAGTGAACTATAATGAGAGCTAATCCCCCAAATAGGAATGCAAAATTAGTTAAAAGGAATGAATCACCCAAACTAAAGTTGAGCGAGGTTTTTGCGATTGAACCAGTATTGTTGCAACAATAGTTACGCGAACGCACATTCCCCCTCTTGTTAATAAACCTCCCACCCAACTTTGTTTTAATTCACAATTGATATTCTCACCGCATAAACTTAATATAAATCAAATTTCGAATTATTTGTTTTGCTTTTCAATGCCCAAATAACCAATGTATTCGCCAAACGCAGCATTCTTCTGTTTATGCCCAATAAACATTTAAATAATGCCGTCTAATTTTGTAGGCGCGTGTTTATTTGTGATTTCCACAACTTTTGTATCATTGCATTGTTTTATTCATATGATCATTTTCCTTGACTTCGATGGCACCATAGTTGAACACGCATATCCTAATATAGGTGAATGTGTGGATGGTTGCTATAAAGTGATTGCCAAATTGCAGAAGGCCGGTCATAAAATTATTTTGAATTCTTACCGCATCCAAAGCAAAAGTGGTAAACTGAAATTGGCCCTCGATCATATCAATGCTTGTGGCGAAGGCATCATCGAACCCATCTCAGAATTTTCGAAATCTAAAATCAATCCCTTCTATTGGAACTGGGATATTTTCATGACCTTCAGTTTTATTTTTCTCGATGACGAATGCCTCGGTGTACCCCTTCAAAAAGGCCATTTAAATCCCGATCGCTATGTGGTCGACTGGGAAGAGGTTGACAAACAATTCGAAGCCAATGGTATCTACACCACCTATGCTGTGAAATACTTCGATAGCAATGCTGCTTAAGCAGTCCATTCATTTCTTCGTTTTTTGCTTTAGGCGCCCTATATTTGTAAGGCCATGCACCCGCTGCTCAAGCAAAATATCGAACGCACCATCGCGCAAACTTTGCCCGCTGATTCAGAAAAAATATTCGCTGAATTGCTGCTAGAACAAGTGTTTCAAAAAGGTGATTTTTTAGCCGAAGAGGGCAAGCCCTGTCATGCCATTTATTTTATTACCCAGGGCGCTGCTTGCGCTTATTTTTTAGATGCCAAAGGCGAAAAGAACGCCATGCAACTGGCCCTCGAAGGGCATTGGATTTCCGACCTCTCCAGCTTTTTTTCAGGACAAGCCGCCATGTATAGTATCGAAGCACTAGAGCCTTTAAAAGTATTGGTTTTGAAAAAAGAAAATTTTACAAAAGCCAGTCAAGCTTTTCCATTTTTCGATCGCCTTTTTCGCATCCTCATTCAAAATGCCTACGTCTCTTTACAACAACGTTTGGCCAAAACCAATGCCGAATCTGCAGAGAACAGATACCTGGCCTTTGTGAAACAATATCCCGACTTTGTGCAACGCATTCCCCAATATTTAATTGCTTCCTACTTGGGCATCAAACCCCAATCTTTAAGTCGCATACGCAAAGCCATGGCACATACCAAATAAGTTAACCTAGGTGAAGCAATATCAACATTGAATCAAAGAACTTTGTATTTATAATTACCAAAGATTTTGTTTTTATGAAACGCCAAGATTTTTTAAAATATTTAGCCCTCTCGCCTTTGGCTTTATCTGCGATGCGCTTTAATACTTTTCAAAAGCTAACCGAAGATTTAACGCCCACCCCTAAAATGCCGGTCATTTTCGTAGGTCATGGACATCCCATGAACGCTTTGTACAACAATGCCTTTACACAGTCTCTAAAGGGCATAGCAGCCTCCATTCCAAAGCCAACGGCCATCATGGTGATCTCAGCGCATTGGGAAACACGCGGTACTTTTGTGTCTCTAAATCCCCAACCCAAAACCATTTACGATTTCGATGGCTTCGATGATTGTTTGTTGCAAATAAAATACGAACCTGTTGGGCATCCCGAATTGGCCAAAGCCGTCATCCAAGAACTGCCTAGCATCAAAGAAGATTTAAACCGCGGCCTCGACCATGGGGCATGGACGGTTCTAAAATTTATGTACC
>CANFUB010000305.1 GCA_947450015.1 Bacteroidota bacterium
AAATGTAGTTGTTGTAACCGATAAAATGGTGGCAGATAAAAATAGCAATAAACCAGATCCAATGGTTACCAAAACATATGCAGTTGAAGATGGCGATGAGATAAGTGAAGATGGTGTAGCAGCCATTTCTTCCGAAGGTGAGTTAAGTGCTGATAGAAGTTTTGTCTTGCATCCAACTGCAAAAATTGGTACCATTATTATGATTACAAATCCAGCAAATAACAATGCAGTATTCGCCCGTGTGGTAGGTACTTGCAAGCCATCTGCTGGTGTTATCCTAAAGATGAGCAAAACAGTTGCCGATAAATTAGGTATCTCTGAAGATACCAAGGTTAAAATCAATTACGCCAGATAATCTGATTATTGAAACAATAAAGAAATACCACAATGTAATATTTTTAATATTAGTTGCTGTCCTTTTCTTTTCCTTCACACTTTCTAAAGCACTTATAAGTGTTTCTTTCGCACTCATATGTTTTCTTGGCATATGGCAAGCGAGTTTGAAAAGTCAATCTTTACAAAGCAAGTTATTGATGCTTGCGTTTCTTTTGTTTTATCTTTTCATTGCCTGCTCTTATTTTAATTCAGATAACCAAGCAGAAGCTTTAAGAATTCTAGGCTTAAAAATTCCACTTCTCTTGTTCCCATTGGTGTATTTTGCGATGCAACCTTTGCAAAAAAAACACCATTTAACTGGGGCTTTAATTATTAATTATGCACTATATGTGCCCGCTATTGTTAGTGTTTACAATTATTTAAGCAACAAGGAACTCTTTGATGATTTAATCCTTCAATCAAAACCATTGCCCATAGAATTTGGCTACGGTATTCTGCACATTCAATTTTCAATTTTGCTTGCATGTGGTATATTATACGGCCTTTTTATTTTAGTTAGAAATTATAAAACTAGTCAACATAGTTTACTTTATTACAGTCTACTTTTTTTGGTCGTATGTAACTTTATATTTATTCATATCCTGAGTGCAAGAACAGGCTTGGTTGGCTTGTACGCTGGTATTGCAGTGTTCTGTGTTTCGCTTTTAGCCACGCTGCCTTTTAAAAAAACACGTTGGCTTTTGTTAGCAATTGTCATCGTGCCAACCTTAATGGTGTCGTTCTCAAGTTCCTTGCAAAACAGAATAAAAAATACTGTAGCCGACTTAAATGTGGTATTAGAAAACAAGGATGCCAATGATTATTCATTTGCGATGCGGGTAAAAGCATGGCAAAATGCTGTAGATGTAATTGCACAAAACCCTATTCGTGGTGTTGGTTTGGGCGATGCTGAGCAAGTGTTGTATAATAACTTTTCGAAAGTAGACCCAACATTAGCGCCCGAAAATAGAAAGAATCCGCATTTTCAATTCTTGGAAACTGCTGTGCAGAGTGGCTTAATTGCAGCATTTCTGTATTTGGTAATTGTGTTTTTGGGATTTGTAAAAACAAACCACCGTTTCAATTTCGAATTAATTGCCTTTAGTGCATTGCTCTTTGTAGCCTCATGTTTCGAAAGCGTTTTAGAAAGTCAGTCGAATGTTATTCCATTTGTATTTTTCATAGCCATTGGATTGGCACAACAACCAATGAAAGAGGAAACTGCAATTTAATAAAGGTTCTGATTATATTTGTTGCCTACAGTATCAAGCATATCATGTTGTCTTTAAAAAATGGCGTCCTTAGTGTTTTCTTTACCAAAGTAATAGTTGCATTGGTAGGACTATCAACGGTCATCATTACATCGAAAGTGTTAGGCGCGCAGGGTAGGGGAGCTGTTAGCTTGTTTACCGCTTCAGTAGCCTTGGTGCAAATGTTTTGCGACTTCGGCAGCAGTTCAGCACTGATCAATTTATCCTATCGCATTAACCAATGGAAGCTTTGGTTAAGTGCTGTTTGGTGGATGCTTGGCATATGTGCTTTTGCAACCGTGTTTTCATTTTATTTAGAAACCAGTTTTATTGAATGGGTGCCGTTATCCGCTTTGCTTTTTTCGTTACTCAATCTCAACAATCTTTTGTTGATGGGCAATCGCATGGTTAACCAACGCAATATTTTATTGGTTATCCAACCAGTTTTGCTCCTTCTCTTTTTTTTAGGCTTTATACAATTTAATTTGTTTCCTACGGCTTCCTATCCAATGGCTTTTGTCTTGGCTTTATTGGTTACCTTACTTATTTCATTCATTTGGATGGCATCGCCATTAAAACTTGCACAAAAA
This sequence comes from Bacteroidota bacterium, assembly GCA_947450015.1. GTDB lineage: Bacteria > Bacteroidota > Bacteroidia > NS11-12g > UBA955 > JABMMZ01. Next base: position 2,216 of record CANFUB010000305.1, read on the forward strand.
CAATTGCCCAAGTTTCAGTTTGAAACCCAAATTTTAAGTCAAGGATTATGGGTACAAGGCGGACAAGCCATTCAGTTTTTAAATTACCGCATTAATTTTTTTATACTTGTTTTTTTTATGGGCAATGCACCGCTTGGTATATACAACAATGCCATTATAATAGGTGAATCGCTTTGGATATTAGGCCATAGCTTAGGGCAAATGCTGCACATGAAAATTCTGAATTCCGATAATCCAATCGAACATCGCAATTTAACAATGCGCATGCTCTTACTAAGTTTTGCTGGAACAAGTTTAATGTTAATTGTATTATTATTCATCCCTGCTATATTCTGGGAATGGTTATTCTCAAAAGAATTTACAGAGGTGAAGATGTTGTTTTACTGGTTAGCGCCAGGCATTTTAGTGTTCAGTATTTCCAATATTCTCAACCATTTCTTTCATGCCAAAAACCAATTCAAATTTATTTTGCTGGTAAATCTCATAGGATTAATAATTGGGGTAATAGTAAGCTTAATCTGCATTCCTTTGTATGGTTTACAAGGTGCTTGCATAGCCTGGAGTGCAGCGCTGTTTGTGTCTATGCTTATGTATGTGTCGCGCTTTTTTAGTGCTCACAATCTACAAGATGCCTAGGTAGTAATAAGCTATATTAAATACCGAAACCAGATTGATTGATTTCGTAATGCTTAGGTGGTTGTTTTTCTTTGTGATAAGCCATTAACAAATCGTGTTCTGTGATAATGCCTTTGATAATGTCATCTTGGGTAACAGGCAAAGCATGAAATCCGCCATCAGATATAAGGGACAAGGCTTCTTCTAAACTTGTTTCTGGTGTTACCGCAATTGGCGATGTGGTCATTAAATTGCCAGCATTGTATTTGGCATCTAAACTTGCCATGGTAATACTTTCATTGTTTTGCAGGCATTCTGCCATTGTTTTAATCATGTCGCGCACACTTATAATACCAATTACTTTGTCGTTGTCGGTAACAGGTAAATGGCGAATATTAAACAGATTAAAAAAATCTAAAATTTGTGAAAATTTGTGGTGGGTACTGGCGACTGTAATTTTTTCAGTCATAATGTCTTTAACTAATAATTTTCTCATAACACGAATAATTTATTGGTTCAAAATTAAGAATAAGTCGCATCAATAAACGCTACATGTACTCTGCTTTCATTAAAACTGATGACGGTCAGAAGATAGAAAATACAAAGGGTTTCACTTTGTCAATCATAACAATGTTCCTCAATATTTTGGTTGAATTAATTCAAGGAAGGATCCTTCAAAAATGACGAGAATCATGACTTCCCCAAGTAAAGAAAGACGACCTAAAATTTGCTGATTTTGAAATGTTGTATGCTTCCGTCCATCTCAAGTTGAACCGTGTAAATACCACTCGACAAGTTTGATAATTGTGTTATGGAAATTACATTGTCTATGATTTCACAACTTTTTTCAAACATCAACTGTCCATCAACCGAGTACATTTTAATTTGGGCAATACTTGCATCGCTTGGCGACAATTGAATGGTAAATTGATCACTAAATGGGTTGGGGTAGCTGTTGAATGA
>CANFUB010000306.1 GCA_947450015.1 Bacteroidota bacterium
CCAACCGCCACAAAATAAGGTTCAGTTTTCATATGCTCCAATAAAAAATTGGCCCATTTCTCATTTCTATTGTCCAAAAGCGCTTCCTTTAAATACGCAAATTCAGGAGAGGTTTCGAGCGTAAGTCGGTATAATTCCGAACAACTCTGACTGTCATAAGCACTTTGCAATGCTTTAAAATCTCTTTTTGCTTTTTCGTTCTCCTTACAAAACTCTAATAGCCAAGAAGCTTGTGTTGGCAGAGGAATGCTTTTAAGTAAGCTATCTTGAAAAGCAAAAGTTTCTAAACCCATGATGGGTTTACCGGTTTTTTTTGCCATTTCTACAATTAGAAAATCAACGGGCAATCCTTTACAAGTAGTAAAACTTGGAGACATATACAAAGAACTTAATAAATCTATGGGCGATTTGGTATCTAAATTGGCCAAAGAATCATCTAGGTATACACGGCATGTGGTATCAACAATTTTATAATCTGCAGGTGAAAATAACTGTGTTAAACTCGAACCCGAAGGTTGCATTGACTTGGCAAACATGGCCATTAATACCTTGATGTCGCTAAGATTAATTTCAAGGGCTACTTGAGAGCTCGCTTTTATGGCATTTACCAAAACTGGTTTATTAAAAGAGGCTGCTTTGCAATGGTAGTGAATGGTTCCAAATAAATAACTCGGTTTTGTTAAACCATTGCCACTTACTTTCCATAAAATACCATCATTTTGAGCATTTGAACCCAAACTAACGCCAAGCAAAAACAGAAATGATAAGATGTGTTTTTTCATACACAAATATAGGTAAGAAAATTATTGCGCTGAAGGCTCAGATTCCTGAGAATCGTTAGAATCTGTAGAAGGAACGATGGATGCTTCTTTTAGATTGTCATGTTGGTTTGATTCAACTATTGGTTCTTCATTTTTAAAGTACCGCTTTTGAAAAACAATAATAGAAATAACGCCTGTACTTATGGCTGCATCTGCTAGATTAAATACTGGACTGAAAAATGTAAATTGTTGTCCTGCTTTAAAAGGAAACCAAGTTGGATAGTGGGTTTCAACTATAGGAAAATAAAGCATGTCTACTACCCTACCGTATAAATACCCACCTTGATATTCATTAAAATGTTGGTACCAAACACCATAAAATAAACAATCAATAATATTGCCAATAGCACCTGCAAGAATAAGCGCAACACATACTAAAAAACCTAAATTCGAATTGCGTTGAATGGCTTTGTATAAATACCAAAAGCCAAAAATAGCTACACCGATTCTGAACACACTTAGAATGAGTTTACCGTACTTTCCAGCAAATTCAATTCCGAAGGCCATGCCATTGTTTTCGGTAAAATGAAACAAGAACCAATTACCGATAATATTTTTTTCGGTATGCATAATCATGTTATGCTTTACCCAATATTTCAGATACTGGTCGATAAAAATGACAAATACCAACACAAAAATTGGTAGTAACCACTTTACATAACTTGCCTTTTTTTCAATAATAGGCTCGGTTGAATTTACCTCGAGTTCTTGCAAATCAGAAACAGTTTATTTGTATTGATTAAGTTTCGCTTCCATACTAAGTGTAGCATGTGGCACAGCCATTAATCTTTCTTTTTGAATTAATTTTCCTGTTACGCGGCAAACACCATAAGTTTTATTTTCAATTCTTATAAGCGCTGCTTCAAGGTTATCGATAAACTTCTTTTGTCTGGCGGCCAATTGATTCAAATTTTCTTTTTCAAAAGTGCTAGCACCATCTTCTAGGGTCATGTATTGGTTAGAGGTGTTTTCATCGCCATTTTCATTCGGATTCTGTAATGACTTTTGCATTTTGTGAAACTCATCTTTTGCTAGTTTTAGTTTATTTAAGATCAACTCCTTAAATTCTTGTAAGTCAACGTCGCTGTAACGTGTTCTTTGGTCCTTTTCTTCCGTTTTTTTCTTAACCATTTTTTTCTATTTTTATAATACAATCAACTCCTTCTATTTCAATATTATTGCCTTCCGACAAACTTTCATCCATTTCGAGAGTGTCTGCTAAAATTTCGGTGCAAATATACAATTTATAAGCTTGCAAAGCATCCATGGTCTCTGCATCTGTTTTTACTACCACATTTATTCTGTCCATAACCTCCAAACCACTGTCTTTCCTTAGGTTTTGAAGTCGATTAATAAATTCACGGGCTATCCCTTCCTGCTTTAATGCATCATTTATTTTAATATCTAAGGCAACTGTTAAGCGACCATTGGCTGCTACTAACCATCCTGGAATATCTTGAGAAGTAATTTCAACATCGCTTAATAATAACTCAAATTGGGTCTGTCCTAAATTCAACTCGATTTTGCCCTCTTGTTCAATTTTGGCAATATCAGTTGCACTAAATTTTTGAATAGCAGCGGCCAATTCTTTCATGTGTGCACCCACCTTAGCACCTAATAATTTGAAATTGGGTTTGATGCCTTTTACCAACACAGAATTGTTCGCTTCTAAGTATTCTAATTCTTTGACATTAACCTCTGATAAAATTAGTTTTTCGACATGCTTTAATTGTTTTCCAAAAGCCTCATCTAAAACGGGTACCATTATTTTTTGTAAAGGCTGGCGCACTTTAAGGCTGTTTTTCTTTCTTAAACTCAAAATCATGCTGCATAAATCTTGGGCCAATTGCATGGTATTCTCTAATTCAATATCTGTAAGACCCTCGATGGCAGGTGTAATTTGGGTAAGATGAACAGACTCCGTTGTTTTATTCAAACTTTGATACAACCACTCCGAAAAGAAAGGAGCAAATGGGCTCATTAGTTGGGCGACAGTATTGATACATGTATAAAGTGTATCATACACCGCTTGCTTGTCAGTATTCATTTCGCCTTTCCAAAAACGTCTTCTTGATAAACGAATGAACCAATTGCTTAAGTCATCGCAAACAAAAGTTTCTATGGCACGTGCTGCTGGTGTTGGATCGTAATCGTCCATGCTCTCCACCACTTTTGCTTTGAGTGTATTTAATTTTGATAGAATCCATCGGTCTAACTCACTTAACTCCTTTGTATCTAAAACCTTTGAAGCATCGTAATTATAATCATCGATATTGGCGTAAATGGCAAAAAATGAGTACGTATTATAAAGTGTTCCAAAAAACTTTCTTTGGGTTTCTGCCAAACCTTCCATATCGAATTTAAGATTATCCCAAGGATCGCTATTGGTAGCCATGTACCAACGGGTAGTATCCGCACCATATTGGTCGATGGTGGTAAATGGATCGACTCCATTGCCTAGGCGTTTGCTCATTTTGTTGCCGTTTTTATCGAGCACCAAACCATTGGCAATCACATTTTTATAAGCAACTGAATCGAACAACATCACTGATAAAGCATGTAAGGTAAAGAACCATCCACGTGTTTGATCGACCCCTTCTGCAATAAAATCAGCTGGGAAAGCCGACTTCCATTCTTTGTTAAAGGGTGTTCCATTATCTTCACCAGTATTTAGACCCCATTGCGCATAAGGCATGGCGCCACTATCAAACCAAACATCTATTAAATCGGTTTCACGCTTCATAGGTTCGCCTTTTGATGACAAAAGAATGATATCATCTACATATGGACGGTGTAAATCGGATATCTCCATATTATTAGAATGACCCACAACATTGGCTTTGGCCATTTCCAATTTTAATTCTTCAATAGAACCAATGCAAATTTCTTCGCTACCATCGGCAGTGCGCCAAATTGGCAATGGTGTTCCCCAATATCTGCTGCGACTTAAATTCCAA
>CANFUB010000307.1 GCA_947450015.1 Bacteroidota bacterium
AATAAGCTACAACTAAAAACGGTATTTAATCCTTAAACGGATAAGCAGAAAAAAAATTTTAAAACACGAGTCCTCTTTTTATTGTGTAAACAATTGCTTTTTTTTGACATGCCTTCCTTCAAAATTCTATTTAAACTTTTTGACAAAATTTTTAGAACTGTTTATCAATCACTTTATATCTAAAACAAATATTTTTAACGAGGTCAATCTGTAAAAAATTTGATTTTTGAGTATAAAATACTATATTTGATAAACACTATTGTTTTTTTAGTTAGGAGGCTAAAAGAACAAAACACTATCGAACATCCTTTTAAACCCTAAAAAAAGTATGGACAAAAATCAAAACTTTCAAATGAGTGATTCATTGAAATCGCAAGACGCAGTGCACGAATCGGCCTATTTATTTCATGAATTCGAGCACAATTCTTTACTGCACGATCGCGGTGTAGAGCAACAAGATGACCACAAAGACAATTTAGTAAATAGCAAAAAATCGGCAGCATTTGGCAAAGGTTTTATCGGCAAACCCGTTAAAACACTAAATAAAAAAGGAAATGTGGCTACTAACTTTTTGGCTATTTTTGATGAAGAGAAGGAGTTAAAGGCACGCTTTAAAGCACGCCATATCTAATAGTCAACTTACTTTACCTTATTATTCAACCAATGACTTTGCAATGGTTTCACAAAACCATCATAATCACTTAGTGTTTGAATATTGATATCAAAAAACAAGGTATCATCATCGATTACACCCTTTTTATAAAGCGCTTTTAAATCGTTGTAATGACTGATTTTAAACTCATAATCGAGCATATAAGCGATTTGCATCTTATCGAAAAAATCAATCTCGAATTTTTCGCCAATCTCTTTTAAAAGGCGCACACTTTTATCAATGCTACATCCACTGGCAGTGTTGTGCGACTCGTCTACTACCAATGTAATAAAGCGATCGTATACCAAATCAAAATCGGCCTTCAATTGATTATTATGGGCTGTCCAATCTTTACAAAAATGACTTAACATACCCCTTAATACGGTATGTTCTTCGACTGTAAATTCGCGAGAGGCTTGGTAAATCCAGACCTTCGATTCAGGAGAAAAGGTTTCAAATGTTTTCATTCGTGTATGAGTGCAATTACTTTATCAACTTCTTTGATTATTTCGTTTATCTTGTATTTCAAGGCCCTGTTTTCATTCGCAGATAAGGCTTCGGTATTTCCCAACTGATCTGCGATGCGCTTTACTTTTAGTTGTTGCTCTAATTGGCGAATAGAATTGTTCTGAATTTCAACCAATTTCTGCAACCTTTCAATGGTTCCTAAAGCCTTTTTATGCTCAATTGACAATAGCTCCTTTTGCGATTTAAGCGCTTTTATTTGGTCTTTAACCTTCGCTAATCTTAAGAGCAATTGTTCCATTATTTTCTAATTACAGCATTTAGATTCTGTTCAAATTGCTTGATCAATTTCTGCATAATCGCATCAATTTCTTTCTCATTCATGGTTTTCTCTTCATCATACAATTCAAAACCAATGCTGATAGATTTTTTGCCTTCATCGAGTGGTTTGCCTTCGTATACATCGAATACATTAACATCAATAATATTTTGAACATTCGATTTTTGAACAACGCCCAAGATGGTTTTAAATTCTGTTGCTTTATCTAATACTAAACTTAAGTCTCTGCGAACTATTGGAAACTGCGGCAAGGCTTTTAAAGTAAAGGCTTTATTAACCGCTTTGCTCATGAGTGTTTGCCAATTAATTGTTGCAAAATAAACATCGTCTTTAATATCAAAAAGCGCCAAATCTTTTTCATCTACCATTTTTATTTCAGCACATTTCAAGTCACCGCCCAAAGCGGTTACCAATCGGGTAACAATGGATTTAAGAAAGTAATAATCTACTGGCTTTTGTTTTTGTTCCCAACTTTCTGAGGTGGTATGACCGGACGCAAAAATCGCCAATTCTTCTTTTTCAAAATACTGTTGATTCGCTGTAATATAGGTTTTGCCAAATTCAAAAAAATGGGTGTTGTTTTGCTTTCTGTTTTTATTGTATGCAATGGCCTCCAAACCAGAATACAACATCGATTTGCGCATCACATTCATTTCGGCACTCAATGGATTGGCCATGTAAACCAATTTTTCCTTGTCTTCATATACCTTATCGCTCACCAGTGAATTGGTCATGATTTCAGAAAAGCCCATACCCCTCAAAAAATCACTGGCTTTATTCAACATCAAACGCTCGTTGGTTTCGGCCTTATAATTTAAAGACAAGCGCATGTGCTTGTTCAATGGAATATGTTCGAATCCATAAATGCGAATCAACTCTTCCACGACATCAATTTCGCGTGTCACATCGCTTTTAAACAAAGGTACTTCAAGTTGCCATCCATTGGTATCGGTACCTGCAACAACAATTCCCAAACCCTTTAAGATTTGCTCGATTTTATTTTCAGGAATTTCAAAACCCCCTATTTTTTTAACTGCATTTTTTCTAAGATATACAATAGCAGCTTTTAATTCTTCAGGGTACACATCAACATATTCAGAGGCTATTTTAGCACCTGCAATCTCTGTTAAAATTGCCGCTACTCTTTCTAATGCGATCAACGTCATTTCAGGATCGGTACCGCGTTCGAATCTGAAACCCGAATCAGTATTGATGCCATGTGTCTTAGCGCTTTTGCGCACCACATCGGCACTGAAATAAGCACTCTCTAAAAACACCTTAGTGGTTCCACTATTTACACCACTGTGCTTACCCCCATATACGCCCGCCATGCACATGTTTTCATTGGCATTGGCAATCATTAATTCATGTCCTTTTAGTGTGTATGATTTATCATCTAAAGCAACAAATACCTCGCCAGCAGTTGCCCTTCTAACGCGAATTTCTTCACCTGCAATTGCACTGTAATCGAAGGCATGCAATGGCTGTCCCAATTCATGCATCACATAATTTGTTGCATCAACCACATTGTTAATTGAATTTAGTCCAATGGCCTTTAATTGCAATTTCAACCAATCAGGACTTTCATTCACTGTGATGTTCGACATCACCAATCCTGAGTATCTTGGACAAGCGGCAGCATCTTCAACCACAATTTTAAGCGTTGGCAATTGTGTTACAGGTTTTACTGTTTGTCTTGGCTTATTTAAATCAACATTTAGAACCGTGGCCAATTCTCTGGCTACACCTAAATGACTGGTGGCATCGCCTCTATTCGCTGTTAAGCCTATTTCAAATACCACATCACTGCTTACATTAAAATAGTCTGAAAGTGGCGTGCCTATTGCCAAAGTTTCTGGCAATATCAATAAACCTGCATGGCTTTCGCCCATGCCTATTTCATCTTCGGCACACAACATGCCCTCGCTTGCTTCGCCTCTAATTTTTGCATTTTTAATTTGAAATGGCTCTCCTTTTGCAGGATGAATCATGGTACCAACTGGGGCAACAATAACTTTTAAACCCGCAGCCACATTGGGCGCACCACAAACAATTGACAACAACTCACCTGTTCCAATGTCTACTTTTGTTAAACTTAATTTATCGGCATTGGGGTGTTTCTCACATTGTTCAACTTTCCCAACCACCAAACCTTTCAATCCTCCTTTAATAGATTCTATGGTTTCGTAATGTTCTACTTCAAGTCCTGTACCCGTCAGTATTTGTTCAATTTCCTCAGGGGTCTTTTGTATATCAACAAAGGCTTTTAGCCAATTCAATGAAATTTTCATGTACTCTGCGAAGATAATCCC
>CANFUB010000308.1 GCA_947450015.1 Bacteroidota bacterium
GATGCACTGCAAGGGTTTTTACTTTGCCTTTTTTATCTGTTAAAGTTAAAACAACAATGGGTTTGGTGTGCGCAATGGAATCAATTTTATGCGCATCTAAATCGATAGGAAAACCTTCGTAACACAAGAATTCCCAACATTTAAGATAGGACTTAATTTTATTTAAATTAACCTCTTCGTTGTTCTTATAGGTTTTATTGGCACTTACTAAAACAGGCGCTGCGCCACCGTTATCTAACTGAAAAGAGGCATTGGGTTGATCGAACCATTTAACATCTATTTTAGCAATGTCTTCTTCTTTGGTTTTGAATACTACTTTGCTGCGCCATGCTTCTAAACTTGTATAGAAATTGCCGCTTAAAAAACCATTGAAACCAGGCACATGGCAAACAAAAGGCTCTTTGGCATTTTCCATGTAAAAATAAGTTCCTAAATCATCGGGTGTATTGCCACCAACATAAAACACCTTTGATAATTTACCTGCTTCATAAAATTCAACTTTGGTACCGCGAATCACCATTTGTTTAATGACATTGTCTACCACATCTTTTGCAACAGGTTTCTTCACCTGAATTTTACGCATGGTTTCTAACATCGCTTCAATTTGAGATGCACTCGCATCGAACTTATCATTTAAACGCCATTCGTCCTTTCCAACTTTGGTTAATAATGCATATTCTTTACTTTGAATATTTGTGATAAAAATTTTATCAATCTTATCGGTTGATTTAAAACCAAAGTCGCGCTCATTGGTATTGAGCGTTTGGGTGTTGTCTTTGTTTAATATAAAAAACAGTGCGACTACTAAAGCAATAGCGCTGAGTAAAATAATGGTTTTCTTATTCATGATTTTAGAGATAGACGTTTATTAGGTTCGATATGCTGCAATGCGAAAACAAGTCGCGCTGAATTAACGGCTATAGTTAGGCGCCTCTTTGGTTATACTAATATCGTGCGGATGGCTTTCTTTGATACCCGCATTGCTGATTCTCACAAACTGTGCAGTTTGTAAATCCTCAATCGTAGCTGCACCGCAGTAACCCATACCTGCTCTTAGACCACCAACGTATTGGTAAAGTACCTCGCCTACTTTGCCTTTAAACGGAACTGTACCCACAATACCTTCTGGTACTAGTTTAGCAATTTCGTCTTCGGCTTCTTGGAAATAACGGTCTTTACTGCCTTCTTTCATGGCTTCAATACTGCCCATACCACGGTATGATTTTACTTTACGACCTTCGTAAATACTTGTTTCACCAGGACTTTCTTCGGTACCTGCAAAAAGGCTACCGGCCATAATGGTGCTTGCACCAGCTACGATGGCTTTTACTAAATCGCCACTGTATCGAATACCACCATCAGCAATTACAGGCACACCAGTACCTTGTAATGCTTCAGCACAATGCATCACAGCAGTTAACTGAGGTACGCCAATACCAGCAATGATACGGGTGGTACAAATACTACCAGGACCCACTCCTACTTTTACAGCATCGGCACCTGCATCGGCAAGCGCTTTGGCTGCAGCACCTGTGGCCACATTACCTACTATAACATCCAATTTAGGGAATGCCTTTTTAATTTTTTTCAATTCTGTGATCACACCTTTAGAATGACCGTGAGCGGTATCTAAAGTAATCACATCGACTTCGGCTTCTACTAAAGCTTTAACGCGATCTAAAGTATCGGCAGTAATACCAACAGCGGCACCTACCAATAATCTACCAAACTTGTCTTTACAAGCTTTAGGGTGACTTTTAACTTTAAGAATATCTTTATAAGTAATCAAACCTACGAGTTTACCTTTCTTATCTACGATAGGTAATTTTTCGATTTTATGTTTTTGTAAGATGCCTTCGGCTTTTATCAAGTCGGTACCCATTTCGCCTGTTACTAGGCTTTTTTGGGTCATGGCCTCTTTAATTTTCTTGCTGGTATTTTTCTCGAATCTTAAATCGCGGTTGGTAATAATACCTGTTAAATTGCCTTTGCCATCAACAATTGGAATACCGCCAATGTGGTTGTCCTTCATCAACTTCAAAGCATCTCTTAAAGTTGCTTCGCCAGTTAACGTAATTGGATTTTGTATCATACCACTTTCGCTTCTTTTCACCTTGGTAACTTCCTTGGCTTGTTGAAGAATGGTCATGTTTTTATGAATGATACCAATACCACCTTCACGTGCAATGGCGATGGCCATGTTACTATCGGTAACAGTATCCATTGCGGCCGATACGATTGGAATATTGATGCGAATATTTCTGGTTAGTTGTGTACTCGTAACAACGTCTCTTGGCAGTATCTCGCTATAACGCGGCAATACTAGGACATCATCGAACGTAAGACTATCAGAAAAGATTTTTGTGGAGAAATTGATTTTGGAAGATTTAGGCTTAGCCATTGCAAATAGTTAATATGGTTATTTGCGGTGCAAAGTTAATCTATTTTTTCAATAATACAAAGCTAACCCTATTACACAAGTTTATAATTCAATAGTTAAGGCCTATATATCAAGCAAACATGGTGCAAGCATACTATTTTTGCCTATACTTGCGTTAGGTATTTTTATGAGACAAATTTTACTCTTCATTATTGGGATTGCTTTTTTAAACTTGGGATTAGCACAAAGCAAAACCGACCAATCGTTTTTCAGTAAAAACAATTTTTCGTATGTGAATGCCCCCTATTTATTGATTTCAAAAACAGAGATTTCAAATGGCCAGTACTTGGCGTTTGTCAATTGGGTTTATAAGAACAAAGGTTTGGACGCCTACAGAAAAGTATTGCCAGACACAACCGTATGGCGGACAAGATTTAGCTTCAATGAACCCTTTGTTGAATATTATTTTAGGCATCCGGCTTATGCAGATTTTCCAGTCGTAGGTATCTCGTGGTACAAAGCACAAGCTTATTGTCAATGGATGGCCAATCGCCTCATGGAGTCGCCCGAATTTAAAGCAAGTGGTATTGAAAAAATTGCTGTGCGTTTACCTTCCGAAACCGAGTGGATGAAGGCTGCACGTGGTGGGCTTTCAGAACAGGCCATTTACCCTTGGCCTGGCAACTCCATTAGAATGAACAATTGTCAAAAAAAGGACCAAGGTAAAATTATGTTAAACATTGCCATTGCCGACCATTCTATTGGTCCATTTGATGGCCCATCAAGCAATGGTGGTTTTGTAACAACACCCGTTGAATCCTATTGGCCCAATCAAATAGGATTGTACAATATATGTGGCAATGTTTCAGAATGGATAGAAGAAAAAAACAAAGCCAAGGGCGGTAGTTGGATGAGCAATGCCTACAACGCAAGAATTAACATTTCTGCTGAATCCTATGCCGATTCAACTGCTAGTAGCGGTGTGGGTTTCCGACCAGTTTTAGAAATCATTACCTATAAAAATTCACCTGCTAAAAAAGCTTCTGTTCTTACTTCGAAATGGATTGACCAACAAGTAACGTATGCGGACGACAGCCTTTATGCCGCAATAAGTGAAACTACCAATTACTTTTATAATCTATTTTTATTAGAAACAGTTCAACTAAAAGACAGTATCCAATACAACAATTGGCACAACTATACCCGTTATTACTATTACAACCAATATGGACAACATAAGCTTTTCGACAACTATCCTGTAGTCAATATTACGTATGATGCGGCACAGCATTTTTGTGCATGGCTAACCCAAAAATACCACCAAGACCCCAACCGAAAATTCAAAGAAGTTGTATTTAGACTGCCAAATGAATCGGAATGGGAATA
>CANFUB010000309.1 GCA_947450015.1 Bacteroidota bacterium
AAACCAGTGTCTAATAACCAATAAGCGAAGGTGTGCATTTTTTCAGTTTTCGCTTTTTTCTTTTGTTTTTTAGTTAAAGGCAAATAGGCCCTATCGGCTGTAATCAGCATTTTACTTTCATCGCTGTTTACATCGACTCTGAACAAACAGGCAATTCTTTTTTCTCTGTTGTTGATAGTGGCTTCACCAATTTTAAAAATATCGCCAGCAGGTTTTAAGGTTTCTAGGTCGAACTGCTTGGCGAATAAATATTGCTTGCGTGTTTTTTGGTTGTTGAAATAAAACAAAGCGCAAATTTTATCACCTAATTTTTTTAAGGTAAACGATTGCACTGTCTTGCCTTGAATCTCTGAGGGTATTTCGACCACTGCAGTAACATTCATTTTTTTGTCGAGTTTGAAAATTACAAAATCAGAAGGCTTGCTATACGCTAAGAACGTAAACATCAAAGAAACGTATTGCAATTCGGAACGCTTAGAAATAACATAATGGTTATTGCCCACTTTCAGTGCATCTTCGAAACCGGAGGTACTTAAGTCGCCTTTTTTGCAATTGTAAATATCGCCAATGGTTTCTTTGATCAAGCCTTTTTCGGCAAATGATAATTGTACCGAATTGAGGAGTATAAATAGGATAAATATTTTTTTCATAGTGAATTAGAATAAAAGACCAAATACCATGTCGATGCTCATGTTGATACCCGAAAAGGAGGTGTCTTTTTTATAAAAAGTAGTTGGCGAAACACCCGTGTAATTCGAGAAGGTGGCGCCTTTGTATTCATCGCTAAAAAAACCAAAGCCGGCCTCAACACCAAAGGCAAAATTAGATTTAAAATTTTGGTGACTGCCAAACATAAAGAAAGAAGAAAAGGATTTGGTATCGAGGGTGTTTTTATCTGAGAGGTAGGTGGTAGACATCACTGTTTTGCAGGTGCCATAATAATTTCTCAGGCCTATAAAAAAACCGTTGTTAATGGTTTTGCCTGTTAAATAGAGTTTGGGATAAGCCAAGTAGCACATGCCATTGGTAGATTTTCCTGGATCGATTTCGCCATCGGTGTTCACAAACAATTGGCGGGCGGTGGTGTTAAAAGCACCACTAGAAAACAGTTGGGCATAGCCACCAATTTCCATTCCGAATTTTTTGGAGAGTCTGCGTTCATAGCTCAAGCCATAATAACCAGCGATGACACGGTTAAGGCGAAAGCGCACTAAGTTTTTGACATTCCCAATTTTACCATCGTCTAAAAATTTGGAAAGGTTGCCTTTTACGGGCTGGTCGTTGGTGCCATTGTTTTGTGCAAACCCCACATGATAGGTGAACAACAAAAGAAGGATACTTAGTATTTTTTTGAACATCTATGCAATTTTAGTCATAATAATTAAGTGTAACAAAATATATAATTGTATTTTAATAAGAAAGAACATGAAGGGTTGATTTTAAAGATATTGTTTTTTATGAGGTGCTGTTGATTCATTCAACATTCATTTGTTCAAGGATAGAAGCGGTTATTTTAATACTTTATTTTGTACTTTTGCCAACAGCTGATAGGCCTTGAGTTTAATCAGCAAATTATTTTCCTATGACTACCAAAATTCCTCAACTCCGCACCGTGAATGTAACGCGTTACATTGCGCCCTTGCGCGAGGGAGGGTCGTTGCCTGCCTTGGCCGAAGCCGATGATGATTTTAAATACGTGTTAAAATTCAGAGGGTCGGGTCATGGTTCAAAAGCCTTAATTGCCGAATTGATAGGTGGCGAGTTGGCCCGGGTGTTGGGCTTGCGCATTCCTGAATTGGTGTTCGCCAATTTAGACGAAGCATTTGGACAGGCCGAAGGCGATGAAGAAATACAAGATTTATTGAAGGCCAGTCAAGGTTTGAATTTGGCTTTGCATTTTTTAAGTGGTGCCATTACTTACGACCCTGTGGTAATGACCATCGATGAAGACCAAGCCTCGGCCATCGTATGGCTCGATGCTTTTATTCTGAATGTCGATCGCACATTCAAAAATACCAATATGTTGATATGGCAAAAGCAATTGTGGCTCATCGACCATGGAGCCAGTTTGTATTTTCACCATTCGTGGACCGATTGGGAAACACATGCTAAGAGTGCTTTTAAATTGGTAAAAGACCATGTGTTGTTGCCACAAGCCAAAACCATTGAAGCCATCAATGCAAAGTACAATGCTCTGTTAACAGACGATGTTTTGAAGGGCATCGTTGCATTAATCCCCGAAGAATGGTTACATTGGGAAGGCAGTGATGAAACACCAGAAGAGATTCGAAACACTTATGCGAATTTTTTAATCATGCGATTAAAGCATTCCGATTTATTCACCAAAGAAGCACAGCATGCAAGCCAAACACATTTATGAGTATGCGGTAATCCGCGTGTTGCCTGCGGTTGAGCGCGAGGAGTTCCTAAACATAGGACTGATATTGTTTTGCAAAAAAGCGAAATTCATTAAAGTGCATTTTGCTTTGAATGAAAATAAATTGAAAGTGTTTGCTCCGAAATTGGAGTTAGAGCAATTGCAAAAAAATCTAGAATCATTAGAAAAAATTGCGAATGGTGCCAAGGATGGTGGACCGATTGCATTGTTAGATATTCCTTCGCGTTTTCGATGGTTAACTGCGGTGCGTAGTTCGTGCATACAGGTGTCGCGCCCGCATCCAGGTTTGTGCGATGATTTAGAAAAAACCGCTCAGCGTTTATTCGAAGAGATGGTGTTGTAAACGCTAATACAATTTCGCCACTGATTCACAGATTAAATTTGAATACCAATTCATGTCACAGATTTAATTTTATGCTAAAAAGTTAGCAAAAGTCAGACTTGTCCCGTAGGGACAAAACATCTGTAAACTGTCACCTACCAGAAGCTTCGATATCCCGTAGGGATTATACTTATAGCTAAGTGTTACCAAAAGAGTTAAAGCCATAGAAAGACTTAGATCAAACTACTTGTAAAGTACATAAGATCTCAGAAGGATTTTATTGTTATGTATAACGGAGTAATAGGGTCTATGCTTTTTTCTTTTTGAAAAAAGTACTGATTAGTATCCCAATACTTGCAACCATTAAAACAGGAGGGAAGAGGATGAAAATTTCAATGCTATAGACAAGTCCTTTGTAGAGATATTTTATTCCTTTAATCAAGCAAGCAAGTTGCATTGCGTATGTCAACACATGGTTAAGTTTATAATATTATTTGAAAGATATAATTGAACTAAGAAACTACGAGCAATGGAAAAGCCCTTAATTTAAAATAGAAGAAACGATATAAGCAAGAAGACCATTATATAAAATTTGCAACATTTATCCATGCACAACTATTGTTATAGGCGAGACGTGCGCGTTGGGTCCACGCATGCGTAAAAATTTCTTTCGGTCAGGGATGAAGGGCGAGCCTGCGCGAGAAGACCGATTGAAATTTTCTATGCGTGGTGGGCTTTTTTGGTTACTTTTTTGCCCAAACAAAAAAGTAACAAGAGAAGCTTTGCAAAGCAAAGCTCTATTGCAACAAATTTTTCGAATATTATCTTGTGAGATAAAGATGGATTTCATCTGTCCCGATAGCTATCGGGACTGTGGCTTCTTGTCTACGGCAAATTATGCGCACAAAAAAAGCGCCCGAATAATCGGGCGCTTCTTAATTTTATATGAAAAGAATACTACTTCTTTAATTAGTAAGTCAAGTTTTGAGTGTTGAAGTTTGACCAAACATCAGACCAATCGTTTGAACCAAAAGCACC
>CANFUB010000310.1 GCA_947450015.1 Bacteroidota bacterium
CAAATGGGAACGCGGTGAGTCACAACCCGACATTATTACCCTCAATCGCTTGGCCGATATCTTTGGGGTCGACCTGAATTATTTTTCAGATCGAACTAGCACCGAAACGATAATCGAAAAAGCAGCGCCAACGCCCGCACTGTTGTCGCCAAGCATTACAAAAGAAAAAACAGCTTTGAATTGGGACATGTCGCAGGGCAATTGGCAAGATGCCGACTTCTCTGGCCTGAAAAATTTAAAGGATAAATTCAGTGCTTCGAACATGAAAAACTGTCAATTCAAAGCAGCCGATTTATCGGGTCTTGTGTTGGGCAGTAACAACATTGAACGCTGCGATTTTTCGAATGCCGATTGGCGCGATAGTAAAATTCAAAGCTCCAATTTATTAAACAATGTGTTTGTCAATAGCTCTTTCATCGATTCGCAATGGTCGAAAAACAACATCGAAAAATGCGATTTCACAGGAGCTAATTTTTCGGGTGCAGAACTATCGGGTGTGAATTTCGAAACCAATATTGTAAAAGATGTGACCTGGCAATTAACCACCTTTAAAAGGAGTAATTTTAGTGGTGTTGTTTTCGAAGGCAAAATTGAAAATTGCCATTTTGAACAATGCGGTTTTTACAATGTAAAATTCGAGAATGCCACCCTCCTCAACACCTTCTTTAAAAACAATGATAAGTTTAAGAAAGTAGAATTTATCAATTGCACGGTCGACAGCATTACCTATGCATTTCTTAAAAACAACCAAGCCAATTTAGCAGGCATTACTTTGCTCGCCAACCAACCATAAAAATATAATCGCATGTCATTTCAAGCTTATTTAGACAACATCAAAGCCAAAACAGGCAAGTCGCCCGAAGACTTTAAAAAACTAGCCGAACAAAAAGGATTTTTAAAAAATGGTGCACTCGTAAAAACCATTAAAGCCACCGAAATTACCAATTGGTTGAAATCGGAATTTGAATTGGGGCATGGTCATGCCATGGCAATTTACGCCTTGTTTAAAGGGAAAAATGAATAGCCTTTTGATAAATTCTTTTTAAAAAATTAAATACTTGAATTCAAATTAAACATCCAAACAACGCCATACTTGGTATCGTATTTATTAATGATTAATTGATCATGCAATTGATTTAAAATAATGCGGGTTTCTTCCAATGGTGTATTGGTAACAAAGGCGTACTCCTCTTCGGTCATGTTATGAAACATGGAGAACACAGCCACGGGCGAAAAGCGCTCGGTTTTCTTTTTTGCTTCCGGTATTAAGGCTTTTAAGATGTCTTCAAAAACCTCATAAGGCTCATAACCTCTAATGGTATTTTTGACAACACCATCTTTTGTAAAAAAGAAAGTTGGAAAAACATCCACTTCCATTTCTTTTGTCAATGCTAAATCTTCCTTAAACAAATTGAAGCCATTGCTAACGATATCCTTCTTCAATAAGGCAGCATCTAAACCACTCGAAAGCGCAGCATTCTCGATTATTTTCCAACGGGTAATGTTGCGTTTTTCTAAAAATACAAATTCTTTTAAACGCCTTAAAAAGGTAATCGCCTTATCGCTGTCTTGCAACTGAGCAGCCTTGAAAGCAATCGAAGGTGGTGATGAGGAATTCAATGGATCTTCCATCCACACATCCCCATCTAAAATCATTTTATGCGAAGCATTCACTTCTTCCCAATGCTTTGCAACATCTTCTGGCGTTTTAATCCCTCCCCTATCAAAACCTTTCCACGATGGCAGTAATCCTCCCATGTGATAATCAAATTTGATATAGTCGCCATATTCTAATTTTAATCTTCTTAAAATTGGTTGCGTTATCCAACACGTAGAGCAAATTGGATCGGTAAAATAAATGATTTTTAATTGCTCCTTGTCTTTGAATTTTTTATAATTGTCTGTCGCAGATACCAAGGGCAAAAGAAAACCGCGTTCACTGTATTTTTTAGGATTTAAAAATATCTTTTTGAGCACCCTGCCTTGTTCAATATGGGTACTTACTTTCTCGGAACGCAATTGGTAATAACTTTGAAAAGCTGCTTCAAAATCGGGCGACTGTTGTAAACATTCAGCCAAACATTTTGCATCGGCAATGGCATTCGAGGTACCCGCACTGGTAAAGGGCAGCGCAAGGTGTGCCGCATCGCCAATCAAAACAATATTATCCTTGTGAAAACTTGGAATTAAATCAAAATCTCGGGTCTTCCAGATATACGCATTTCTAAAATCGGTACCCTCTAAAACTTCCTTCACTTCTTCAGGAAAATCTTTCATCATCTCAAAACAGAACGCCTTCAATTCTTCTGGATCGTTGCCCTCGTGCCCATTCGACAATTTAACATTGTATTGCATGAACCATACCATCTCATCTTCGGAAGCTGGTATGTAACCAAAGGCCAACCCTTTCTCTTCACTTTGAATTTTTTGAAATTTAAACTCGCTCTCAGCAGCTTTGAATTTCTTTTTAGAGGTGCCAACCACTTCGTGCACTTCAATTTTACTGTATGCCGTTTTGCAATGTATCACCTCTCTAACTTGAGAATTGCTACCATCGGCACCAATAAACAAATCACCAAACTCAATGTCACCATTTTCGAATACAGCTGCAATGGCTTTCTTATTTTTATATAAAAAATGAGAAAATGTCACCCCTTCCTTGAGTGTATTTTTGGTAAAAAATGAATTTAAAAAAGCAATCAAATCTACCCGTTTCATGCAATACCAATCCAACAATTGAATCTTAATTTTCTCGTCCCCATCGGGCCTTTTTAAACTGAATAAATTAACCCTTTGTTTTAATAATTGATGAGAAGTTTCGTTAAAAAATTCTGCAAGTACCGAAAGACCTTCGTAATTAATTAGAAAGGCATGACCACGGGTTTTAACACTTTCGGCTTTTTCGCAAACTACCACATCCCATTGGTTGCGTTTAAGGTGCAATGCCATGGTTAAACCAGCAATGCCACCGCCAATGATTACTGCCTTCATGCGCCAACCACCCCTTTGATGCGTTGCATGGCTTCTCTCAATACAACTTCTGAAGTCGCAAAGCTCATGCGAATATGACCTTCGGCTCCTTCACCAAACCATTGTTTTAAACCTGGCACTACCGCCACCTTTGCTTCGTTTAATAATAGTTCGTAGATGGCTTGACTGCTTAAATTGGTTTGTGTAATATCTGTAAAAGCTACATAACAACCTTCGGGTGCTATGCACTTAAAACCTGGAATGGTATTTAATTCTTGCACCACTATACTTTTCATGGCCGACAAGTGATTAACGAATCCTTTGAGCCAATAGTCGCATTGATTTAAAGCCGCTGTGGCAGCTACTTGCGATAAAACGCTCACTCCATTCACCGTTGAATAATGAAGCGAAGCCTCCATCAGCATTTGATAATGTTTTTCATTGTGCGCTATTACTGCACCAATTCGCAAGCCTGCCAAACCATACGACTTACTAAAACCTGTAATTGTGATGGTTTGTTGTCTGATGCTTTCATCAATCGAAGCAACGCTTGTAAATACTGCAGGTTCGAAAATAATATCACTCCAAATTTCATCTGATAAAATTAGTAAACCATGTTTACTAACGATGTTGGCCAATTGGGTTAATTCTGCTTGTGTAAAAACTTTTCCTGTTGGATTTAAAGGATTACACAAACAAATCATTTTTGTTTTGGGTGTAATCAAGGCTTCCATGGCTTCGAAATTTACGCTGGCAGTGCCGGCAGGTATTGCAAAAGTTACTGC
>CANFUB010000311.1 GCA_947450015.1 Bacteroidota bacterium
AGAAGCCAAAGCACAAATGATTGAAGCCGTTAAAGCCGATGCTCACACAGAAGCGATTAGCCAGTCTAAAATCATTATTGAAGAGGCTAAATTAAATGCAACCCGCGATGCCAAACGTGTGGTATTGCAAACCATTCAAAGAACCGCTGCAGAAACCGCCATTGAAAATACTGTAACGGTCTTTAACCTCGAGAATGATGATGTGAAAGGTCGTATCATTGGTCGTGAAGGTAGAAACATCAGAGCTTTAGAAGCTGCCACAGGCATCGAAATTATTGTGGATGATACCCCAGAAGCCATTGTATTATCGGGCTTCGATCCAGTAAGACGTGAGATTGCACGTTTATCATTGCACCGCTTGGTGGCCGATGGTAGAATACACCCTGCACGTATCGAAGAAGTAGTAGAAAAAACCAAAAAAGACTTAGAACAAGAGATCATTGAAATAGGACAAAGAACAGTCATCGATTTAGGCATTACAGGCTTACACCCTGAGCTAATTCGTATCGTTGGTAGAATGCGTTACCGTTCATCTTATGGTCAGAATTTATTGAAACACAGTCGCGAGGTAGCCAACCTATGTGCTACCATGGCGAGCGAGTTTGGCTTAAATGCTAAATTAGCGAAGCGCGCTGGTTTATTACACGATATTGGTAAAGTACCCGAAGATGATGCTGAAACACCTCACGCTTTGTTGGGTATGAAATGGGCCGAGAAATATGGCGAACATCCAGAGGTTGTAAATGCCATTGGTGCCCACCACGATGAAATTGAAATGACCAGTATGTTGTCGCCTATCATTCAAGCTTGCGATGCCATCAGTGGTTCTCGCCCGGGTGCTAGAAGAGAGGATACCGAGCAATACATTAAGCGTTTGAAAGACTTAGAAGGCTTGGCCATGAGTTTCAAAGGTGTTGATAAAGCCTTCGCGATTCAAGCAGGTAGAGAGTTGCGTGTAATGGTAGATAGCGATAAAGCAACCGATGCAGAAGCAGATAATCTAAGCTTTGAAATTTCACAACGTATTATGAAAGAAATGATTTACCCTGGTCAAATTAAGATCACCGTAATTCGTGAAAAACGCGCAGTGAACTTCGCGAAGTAGAACAAAATATTATTACATAAAAAAAGCCCCAATTTTTGGGGCTTTTTTTATGGACTTTATTAAAAGAAATTATACGTAAATCCCATGTTAATAGAAATGGGAAAATTATAGTTGGTATTAATGGAGGTTAAGCGATTGTCTCCTGTTGTTTTTTGTTGTGTGCACATAATGGGTGCATTTGCATTAAACGTGTAATATAAATGAGGGCTAATGAATTTAAAGAAATTTAACCCTGGAGATAGTTTAACTTGAATTTGGTCGTTCGTTAAATTGTCGATGTTCCTTATACGATTACCATACAAACTGTTATTAAATGCAATAGTCCCATTTAGTAAAAATGTTAAGTAGGTTCTTGTATTCGGTTGATAGAGGTAGGCGTACTCAACATTGAGCGTTGTCTTAAAATAATCGGGTTTGGTTTTTTCATCAAATACAGAGGCGTTATCGTAGACGTAACTATATTGTTGTGTAATGAAATTGTACCCACTTTTTAAGGAGGCCGTTAAACTGTTCTGAACTTTTAAGCCCATTTGTTTCGACCATGCATAATTTAAACTTATGCCATTGTATAAATTGTTGGTTTGATAATAACGCGTAATAAGGGTGGCGGTATCAGACGCTTTGGAGCGGCTGTGGGAATAATTGCTTATGCCATTGGTTTCGCAATTCACCGACCATCTACTGCCACTCATCCGCTGAAATCTATTAGCGTACAGCCAATTGTCGTTGATGCTGGTAAAATATTGAATGGCTTTGGTCGGTACAATGCCAGTTTCCTTAAGGGTACTATCTAATAAAGTTAATTGGTCAATTAAGCGGTATCTATAATCGATAAAACGGGTGGTGTTAATGCGTGTGATGCCCTTGGCAATGGCTTCAATTTGTTCTTTGGTGTAATTATCAATACCTGCTTTCTTTTTTAAATCTTGCAATAAGAACATGGCTGATACAGCATCGCTTACATATTCTAATCGGCCTCTGCCTTTGCCAATGCTGATATTAAAATTACCCGAACTATTATTGCTTCTTTGGTCAGTGTTAAAATAGGAGAGTCTAACAAAGTCTGTATTGTAACTGGTGTAGGAATAAAGATAAAGATTCAGTTCATAAAAATTTTTATCCTTGTAAAACCTGTTGTCAATTGAATACTCAATGTTGGCAGAAATATTTTTTGAATGATTTCTGATTTCATTGTTCGCGCCAAAATCGGTGGAAAAATTTAAACTTTGTACTTGCTGTAATTTTTCGGTGTTAATGGTACGCGTGAAATAAAAGGGTATACGGCTGCTATAATTAAAATTATTTTTGTCTGTGTTGTAATGCGATTTGGGTGTGTTGTTGCGCGGGTTAAAATAAGTCGACCGGTCCATGCGATACGTATTGTTACCATTGAAATTGAAATTAATTTGTGCCGACTGATACCTTTGATAACGGTATTTATATTTGTTCAAGTCAAATTCTTGCGCATCTAAAACAATAGATACCAAAAGGGAAAGCGCTACAATAATTTTTTTCATTGGATGGATTGTTAATTTATTAATTAACAATAATTGAGCCAATGAATATGTACTTATATTTTCCCTAAGTTGCGATTCAGATTTAATTTCAAATACACCGAATAACTGTATTGAAAAGCCTTGTATTCAAAATCATAAAAAGGCTCGAATCTTAAATCTAAAAACAGGTTGTTGTATACTTTCTGGGTAAAAAATAAACGTGTGAAAGCCATGTGTCTTACCCTTCGGTATTCGTAGGGATTATAGAAATTGTAATTGTTAAACAACTGCGCACCAATCGGTGATTGCCATTCTCTGCCCGCCCAATAATTAAACATTAGTTCAACATTTTTTCTTTTAATGGCCAAGGTATGCCAACTGGCAAATCCATTCTTATAAGGTTGAGTAATGCTTGGCGAAAAATCAAAAGCTTGCAACCAATAATGTTCTGTGCGAATAGAAAACTTAGTATTGGCAGTGTATTTTAATTTCAATCCCACTGTGGTATTCAACCGCGAATAAATGGGCACTGAGCCAATGTTAATCTGACCACCGCGGTGGGCCAAGGTGCCTTGCATTGGAAAAGCCAATCGCCATTTTTTTGTTTCTGCTAATTTTTTGTCCCACACAAATCCCGTGTTGAACTGCTCTTGGTTAGTGGCACCTCTATAAGTTGGGGTAACCCATACCAACCAATTGGTAAAATAATCGCCCTTGTTTTTATAGACACTTTGAATGCCGTTCTCAATCCGATTGGTAATGGCTCTGTCGATGTTGAACATAGGTTCAATTAAGCCAAAATTTGTAGTGCCTTGCAACATGCCAAAATTATGGCGCCAATGGTGTTTGAAAATGGTAAGACTAAAAACAGGTGCTATACTTTGCAAACGGTTGCTGCCAAAATCTTGTTTGGTTTGTAAGCCCCCTTTTAATAAAACATTTTTGTATGGCTGATAGGAAAGGTGCATTTGCAGCATGGCTCCAAAGTAAGTTTGACCGGTTTCTATAATATCAAAATATTCGGTGTTGCGCAAATAGTTAAACGATTCAAAATGCAAACGCACTGTTTGTGTATCGTTCGGTATCAGCGAATCATTTTGTTCGAATACTTGGTTGTTGAGTTGTGCTTCTGCTTTCTGCGTTGAAAGAA
>CANFUB010000312.1 GCA_947450015.1 Bacteroidota bacterium
ACACAGTGTTCTCTACTTAACTTAAAACCCAATCGGTTTAGTATCTGTAGGTGTCTTTTTTAAATGGACCTTCAACAGCTACACCAATATAATCGGCTTGCTCTCTGTCGAGGGTTTCTAATTTAGCACCAATGTGCGCTAAGTGTAATTTAGCTACTTTCTCATCTAAGTGTTTAGGCAATACATACACTTCGTTTTTGTAATTGGCACTATTCGCCCATAGCTCTAATTGTGCTAAAGTTTGGTTCGAGAATGAATTACTCATAACAAATGAAGGGTGACCCATTGCGCAACCTAAGTTTACTAAACGGCCTTCAGCTAAAATAATAACTTCTTTGCCATCGATTTCGTAAACATCAACTTGTGGTTTAATGGTGTATTTGGTAGAGCCATAAGCACTGTTCAACCAGTTCATATCGATTTCGTTGTCGAAGTGACCGATGTTACAAACAATCGATTTATCGCGCATGCCTCTGAAATGTCTTTCTTTAATGATGTTAACGTTACCAGTAGCAGTTACAAAAATGTTGGCTCTGCTTACAGCTTCGTCCATAGGTACTACTTCAAAACCATCCATAGCAGCTTGTAATGCACAGATAGGATCAATTTCGGTAACCAATACGCGGCAACCTGCACCTCTTAATGATTCTGCAGAACCTTTGCCCACATCGCCATAACCAGCAACAACAGCTACTTTACCAGCCATCATAATATCGGTAGCTCTTCTGATAGCATCTACCAAACTTTCTTTGCAACCGTATTTGTTATCGAATTTAGATTTGGTAACGCTATCGTTTACGTTGATAGCAGGCATTACCAAGGTACCTTTTTTCATTCTTTCGTATAAACGGTGAACACCAGTGGTGGTTTCTTCGCTTAATCCTTTAATGCCAGCGGCTAATTCAGGATAAACATCGAATACCATGTTGGTTAAATCGCCACCATCATCTAATATCATGTTCAATGGTTTTTTATCTTCACCAAAGAACAAGGTTTGTTCGATACACCAGTCGAATTCTTCAGCTGTCATACCTTTCCAAGCGTATACTGGAATACCAGCAGCAGCAATAGCCGCAGCAGCATGGTCTTGGGTTGAGAAAATGTTACATGACGACCAAGTAACCTCGGCACCTAGTGCAGTAAGGGTTTCGATAAGTACTGCAGTTTGAATGGTCATGTGTAAGCAACCAGCGATGCGAGCACCAGCTAGTGGTTTAGAAGCGCCATATTCGGCTCTAAGGGCCATTAAACCTGGCATTTCAGCTTCTGCCAATTTGATTTCTTTTCTACCCCATTCTGCAAGGCTGATGTCCTTAACTTTAAAAGGAACGTAAGAGCTTGTTTCTGTTGTCATTTGTTTTTTTATATAAAGTGGTGCAAAGGTACGATTTTAGTAGATTACAACAAACTATTATTGCCTACTTCTGCCTATCCCCTTGTTGATATGTGGATTAGAGTGGAAGGAGACATTTAAGGTTTTATATTTATAGCGAAATCACTTAATGGTTGGTTTATTTAATTATAGAGTCATAAAACGCGCTATTAAATATATCTATTTGAATTACAATGGTATAGATTTAGTTTAAAGATACAGGTATACTTTTTTCAAAAAAACGCAGTCTAATATAAAAAGGGCGCCTATGAAAACTACACACTTAAAACTAATGCTGCTTTTTTTGGGGTTACAGATTATGAAAAGTAATGCCCAATACATTACTCCCATGGGAGTTGGAAATTATGGAGCGGTACATTCGCTGCACCTCAATCCTTCATTGAGTGGCTACAGTGCTTATAAATGGCAAATCAATTTGGCGGGCTTGTGGGTGAATGTGAACAACAATTACCTCACACTTAAATTGCCATACTCGTCCTATCGCACCATCAATAACAATATCCCTGTGGCCTTTCAAACAGAAAGTGGTAATGCGAGGTTCGATCGTTTGTGGTTAACCGAGCGATTGAATGGTCATACTAAACAAGTGTCTGTAGCCAGCGATGTCTATGGTCCTTCGGCATCGGTGCAAATAAAATCGTGGCGAGTAGGTTTGGTTACATCGGCCCACGCAGGTGCACGCGTAGCCAATATGCCCGAAAATTTTGCACATGCTTTGAATAAAGATTTAGATTCCAGTCAAGGGGCCTTTAGTTTATTTAGAACATTAGCACAAGGTGGAGCTAATACCATCAATGAATTTGCAGTGGTTGGTCATTCGCGCATAGCAGCGGGCATCAATGTGGCCAAGGTCATTCAACTCGATTGGAAACGCCAATTGATACTAGGAGCCACAGTGAAAAAAAATTGGGGCATGCCTGGTTTTTATCTGCACAATTCTGGTTTAACACTTACGACAATTAATACCGATAGTGTGGTATTTCAACCTGCTAAAATGCAATTGGTAACTTATGGCGACCAAATAGGTAAGGGCATGGGCATTGATTTAGGCGCTACTTATGTATTCAATAAACGCGATACCAAACGCCATGGCGGCTATCATAAAAATCAAACTTTATACTTCGGGAAATTTGGTGTTGCGATTATGGACATTGGAAAAATTACGTATCAAAATGCAGTGTTTAACGAAGTAGTGGTAACTCAACCTGTGGGCATCAATGTTAATTCGGCTTTTAGAAATACCATTGCTGGTAGCACCAATTACCAAGCCATGGCCGATTCATTCTTTAATAAATTTGGCACTTATCAAACTTATAAAGGCGCCTACTCCGTGGGGTTACCAACACGTTTGGTATTAACTGCCGATTTTCAAATTAAAAAACATTTGTTTGTTGCAGGCGTGCTCACCCAAAGTTTAAGAAGCAAATTATCGAACAATGCCCGTTATCAAAGTGCACTAATGGTAGCACCGCGATTGGAATACAGATTCTTTGAATTTTCAATGCCAGTCTTATTGCAATACGATTACAGAGCCTTGAGAGTGGGTAGTGCGGTGCGCATTGGTCCGCTGTATTTTGGCGCCAATAGTTTAATGTCATTTGCTTACACAAAAAGTGTAAGAGATGTCGATTTTTTTATAGGTGTAGCCTTTGGCAATTTACCTGATTTTAGTTTCAAAAAAGTTTGGAAAAAACGCAAGGAGTTGCTGCTAAGAAGTAGGATGGGGTGTGCTAATAGTTTTTAGGTGCGATTGTTGGAGTTCTCTCCAACAATGCTTGGGCTCTCCATCTCACGTTTCTCATATGCGTACACCACCTTCTGGTGCTTGCCCATATTGGTGCAAAGGATTTGTTGTATGTCGCGGTTATGCGGATATTTTTTTACAGCTTCGCGCATGGTGTTTACATCCGGTTCGGCAACCGATAAATCGACAAAGCCAAAACCCTTGTACTGTCCGCGCTCAATGCATACCACCGATTTTTCTTCTAGATGACGGCCCTTTCCAACGAGTAAGAAACTCTCGCTTTGAAAACTGTATTTGCGAATGGCTTCGAAGGCGCGTTGGTTGTAGGAGTCGGCATCTTCTTTACTGATACATGCGCCTTTGCATTTGTGCAATTGATAATCGAAACACGGGCCACCCAATGCATGCAAATTACATTTGGTTAAACACAAATTATAGCGCTCTATCATTCGATACAACTGCTCGCGGGCCGATGCAAGATTGTCGGCAGTGCTGATGGGCTCCGATCCTTCTTTTAATTTTTCGATGTTTAACGTCACATAACCATACGCATCGTATTGCGAAAAAATACCATAATACGGAATGGCCCTGCTGCGTTTTTGCAT
>CANFUB010000313.1 GCA_947450015.1 Bacteroidota bacterium
ACAGGTTTAGGATTCGGATTCGCAGGTCTATCAGAAGGTTTGCCTTGGGGGCGACTGTTGTTATTTCTGTTATCAGGCTTATTGTTACCTTTGGCTTTGAAATTGTTATTTGGACGGTTGTTCTTTCCACGTTGTTTATGGTCCATACGCGTAATATCATCACCCGCCAAATCAATTGTTGCACTCGCACTGGTATTCACCATGGCATTGGTTTTTTCCTCTACTACAATCGGTATCAATTCTGGGGCCTTCTCCCCTCTTTCATTCATCTTTAGATATTCGTTGACAGTCTCTAATGGCAAACAAATCCAATTCGGTCTGTCATCATAAGCAAACCATGTTAAACGCTTTAGAATATCTGTTTTTAACATAATAGCTACGCCTGAAGTGGTATCTAACTTGACTGTTTTTGCCTTTGGGAATTCTTCTAAGGCATCCATGTACGTATCCAATTCGTAGTTCAAGCAGCATTTTAATTTACCGCACTGACCCGAAAGTTTCAGCATATTTATTGATAGGTTTTGATACCTTGCTGCCGAGGTGTTAACCATTTTAAAATCGGTTAACCAAGTACTACAACACAATTCTCTTCCGCAACTACCAATTCCTCCTAAACGCGCTGCTTCTTGCCTGTAGCCAATCTGACGCATTTCAATTCTCAATTTAAATTCATCGGCATATTTTCTAATCAGCTCTCTAAAATCTACACGATTTTCGGCTGTATAAAAGAAAATAACTTTGCGATTATCCCCTTGAATTTCGATATCACTTAATTTCATTTCAAGGCGTAATTCTAGCGCCAAAGTTCTCGCTCTTTCTAATACCTTGGCTTCTCTAAATTTTGCTTCTAAGTATTTTTCAAGATCCTTTTCAGAGGCTTTTCTTTGAATGTTTTTGATTTGATCAGAATTCTCTGTAATACCGCGTTTCTTTAATTGCAAACGCACCAATTCTCCGCTTACAGATACGTGGCCTAAATCGTAACCACTATCAGAATCAACAATCACAGGGTCGCCTGCATAGAGTTCTAGATCAGCTGAATTTCTGAAAAATTCTTTTCTGCTGCCTTTGAATCTTATTTCTATTATGTTGAAAGGTTTGTAATCATCTGGCAAGGCCACATCACTCAACCAATCGTATACATTTAATTTATTACAACCACTGGTGCCACAAGTTCCGTTGCTTTTGCAACCACCTGGCTTACCTGTTGTTGTACCACAACTTCCACATCCCATTCTATAATTATTTTTTTTAAGTACCGTTAATTTGTTTGCATGACCTTTGGTTCTGACATTGGTTTCATGCTATTTTTAAGTTTCAAAGATAGGTTAATATAAATTAATTTAACATTCCCGTATCTTTCAGTTTCGTATATGCTGTTATTAAAAGCGTTGTATATCTGTTGCACATTCTCAACATGAATAAACTTTGAGAGTTTCTTTACAAATTCATTTTCATTGGGCGTTAGCCAATCTTTTTCTGCTTGGTGAGCCGACACCATGGTTGCACGGATAATGTGCAAGCCATAGGTTAGAAAAATTTTAAAATAATCTTTGCCACCTTCGCTTAGTTTATCAGTGAATTCAAAAATACTGTCCATTTTGCCATTGTAGCAATTCAACAACCAAGCTCTAAAATCTTCGAAAATTGGACTCTCTACACCACTTGTCAATTTAACTGCCTTGTTTAAATTTCCTTCGGCCATTAAAGCAACATTGCGCGCAATAATCGCATTGTTAACCAATTCATTTTTTATGAGGTAATCCTCAATTTCAACTTGCGAATAGTTGGGGATTTTTAAAATTTGTGTACGTGAAATAATGGTCGGTAAAATTTCATTTTCGTTTTCAGTAACGAATATAAAGACTGTATTATCTGGCGGCTCTTCAACTAATTTAAGCAATATATTGCCTTCCTTTTTTAAAAATTCAGGCAACCAAATAATTAATATTTTATATTCACTTTCGTATGCCCTTAAAGCCAATCTTCTGAAAATGCTTCTAATTTCAAATGTGTTAATGTTTAGGTTTTTGCCCTCCCCTTTGATTGACTCAACCCAGTCACCAACACTGATCATTGGATTATTAATCACTGCGGCTCTGAATTCTGTGATAAAATCACTTGAACTTGTTTTACTATCGCCATAAAATGGAAAAGTAAAATGCAAATCTGGATGGGCTAACAAGGCATATTTTCTGCAGCTACCACATAGGCCGCAACTGTCATCTATTTGTTTATCGGTACAAGAAAGAAATTGTGCGTAAGCAATTGCCAATGGCAAACTGAGTGCGCCTTCTTTTGATGTAAACAATTGAGCATGAGCAACCCTGCCTGAAGTTGCAGAATTAATCAACTTTGTTTTTACATCGTGGTGCCCGTATATGTCTGAGAATTTCAACTAATCGCAAAAATATGTTAAAAAAATGCGTTTTTTAGTTACTTGTGTATAAAATTTAATAATATATTAAACTCTGATTATCAATTATATATGTTAATTTAGACAATTATCGAAGCAATTTTTTTAAGAAACTTGTTTATGTAAAATTTATTTGACAATATTGTTTTCAACTTAATAAAATAATACAAAATGGAACCAACAATTACAGGACGAGAAGCCGCAATGGCACAAACAATGGGCGCAGGTATGTTAATCTTTATCTTAGCCCTCATTGCTTTTTACGTTATTATCATGTGGCGAATTTTTAGCAAAGCAGGTCAACCTGGCTGGGCTATTTTTATCCCTATTTATAGCGCCATTGTTTACTTTAAAATCATTGGTCGCTCGGCTGCATGGCTTTTAGTTTACCTATTTTTGGGTATCCTTTATGGCGCAGGTTTGTATTTAACTGTTTCAGGCAATGTCGCTGCAGGTGGTCTCTTAATTTTTGTTGGAATTATCGCTCTTCTTGTTATCTCAATTATCGATACGCACCGCTTAAGCAAAAGCTTCGGTCAAGGCGCTGGATTTACTGTAGGCTTAGTCTTAATTAATATCGTTTTTTATGCCATACTAGCCTTTGGCGATTACAAATACATAGGCCCAAATGGTGATGGACCAACGCCAGACGGCAATCCAGAAATATTACATGCTTAAATAATTAAATCACACCATAACAAAAAAACCTGTCAAGTAATTGACAGGTTTTTTTTATGATTTGTTAATTTAATTACTTTACAGCGATGACACTGATTTCAACATTCACACCTTTTGGCAAGGCACTTACTTGAACGGTTTCTCTTGCTGGAAAATTAGCTAAAAAATAACTGGCATACACTTCATTTACTTTTGCAAAATCGCCCATATCGGTTAGAAAAATAGACGTTTTAACGATGTGTGAATAATCCATATCTGCTGCTTTTAGCAATTCGCCAATGTTGTGCATCACTTGTTTGGTTTGTGCTTCTATACTATCAGACACTAGTGTGCCATCGGTTTTAAGGGCAATTTGACCGCTGCAATAAAGGGTGTTACCTGCTAATACGGCTTGAGAATAAGGGCCAATTGGCGCTGGTGCGTTTGTGGTTAAAATGATTTTTTTTTCCATAGAAGGAGTGTTATTTTTGTGACTTGATGAACATTGCTGCAATAGGCTCGCCACAACAACTAGAAGAATTAAATTCAATATTTTCATTGGCAAGCTGTCAATTTACAGCGCTCGAAAATACAAAAAATATTTCAACCACCACTTTTGATATTATTTTCGATTTAAATTTTGACAATCGCCCTGAATCCATCA
>CANFUB010000314.1 GCA_947450015.1 Bacteroidota bacterium
CATGAATTTGGTGTGTCGGTTCTGCTTTTATAAAACAGACTTCAATAATAATTATTCCTTTTAAATTGACCATAATGAATTCGACCAAACCAAGGCTTTGAATAATTTTTACCCAAACGCAAACGCAATTGGGTTTTGTAATTGCCTTTAAAAATAGGCGCTAGCGTTAATAAACAAGTTTTTGGTGGTAAATTAATAATTGGTAGGCCAGTGCCACATCCATACCAATGTGGTGATTGAATTGGATGCCATGCACCTTTTGAATCCTTTGCTTCCATGCAAACGTCAATATAGAAGCCACGGCTAAAGTGAATCGTATCAGTTCCATTATTGCTTAATAAAACGGGGTAATATATACTGTTCGCTTTGCTCGTATCAATTTGCACACTAATCTTAAAAGAATCTTCAGATGAATAATAATAGTCACTCTGATAATCGTAATATGGATTTGGTTCGTATTCAAATTCTTTAAAAGTCATTTTTCCATTTTTGTGATAAATAGGTATGGGTGGCATAATGCCTTCAAGTTCGTTACTAATGCGCAGAGTGTCTTTGTAAGGCCCAATATAGTAAACCAAAAAGGCTGCTTGGGTCATTGTTGTTGAAGAGTCATTGCCTAAAAAAAATCTGTAATAATCTTTTGTAATAGTCGGAATAACAACAGGGAAGGGTAAGGTAGAATCTTTTGTTGAAAGCGATTCAGTGCGAGATGAATTAGGTTGGCACCCGATAAAGAAGAGTGCTGATAAACATAAAATTAATAGGGATTTAAACATGGCTTTTTTATGGCTAACATTCAATTAAATAAAATAGTATTTAACAGTCTTAAAATTTACAAATCTTAAAAAGGAATCGTCACCCATTGTTTGATACAAACGCCATTTTTAACAATCCAAATAACGCCATACCCTCCGGCACCATCGCTGTTTTCTGTATGAATATAAAGGGTATTGTTCTTTGCATCCAGATTTACTTCAGTAAAATCTAAATTGGGGTTATACAATCCTTTGATGGGCAATTCAATTGGTTTGCCATTGATGGTTAAAGCCATTCTGCCATATTGATAGTGAGGGAGCTCGCCATCTGTGCCCCAAAACGCTTGTCCATCTATGCCAATTAAAAATTGACCAGTTGGATTTAGCGAATCATTTTTTGCATAGTGCAGCGCATGTTTTTTATAGTCGAATGGAATCTTACTGATAGAAAGTGATGATTGGTCCCACTTAAAAAATACACTAGTAGGCAAGGCCTTACTAGCGGTTATGGTTTTAAATTGATTGACCAATTGAAGCCGACTTCTATGCACATAACCATATTGCTTTCTGCCATTTTTTTCATAATCGATGCCAACCCATGCTTCGTTTTCTTCTGCCAATACATAAACACAATGCCCATTAAATAAAGTGTCAATTGCTTTACCAGTCTTGCCACTGCTGTCTCTTACATTTACATACCCATCGGTATCTTTTATTATAGCAAATTGACAGAAGGTCGGCCAAGCAATCAAAAAGACAAGTATTAAAAACAGCATTCGCATGCCACAAATGTGCCCCATATTCCTCGATTTTTTGTTATTAAAATCAATTACATACTTTATTTTCGTCGATTATTTCTCCACATTCTACAATATAAAGCCCTATAAGTAAGTTTACTATTTTTTAATTACATAAATTGCTGCCCCTCCGTATGAAAAAACTTTTACCAATTGCTCTTCTATTGCTTTGTTCATTCGTCATTTCGAACGCCAATGCACAAAAGATAATGCGCAGTTTTAAAGGCCGTGTTGTCGATTCGGCTACGCAATTGCCACTTAGAGATGTTTCGGTTTGTTTGTATAGATCAAGTGATACCAGTTTAATCAATTTTGGTTTTACAACCCCCAATGGTAATTTTATGATTAATACCTCTAATGAAGATTCTTTGGTCATTATTTTTAGCATGGTAGGTTTTAATGAAAAAGTAAGACGCATGCCCATGATGAGTGGGGAATGGTCGTTCATGGATTTTGGCGAAATTAAATTGGCAACTGCGAATTTTACTTTTAAATCTTATTCGGTGCGCGGAGCCGCCATTCGCATGAAAGGTGATACCATGGAGATTAATGCAAGTCGTTTTAAAGTATTACCCGGCAGCGATGTGGCGCAGCTCTTCAAAAAAATACCAGGCTTCGAAGTGAATGTAAAAGGCGAAATTAAAGTTGATGGTGCTGCAGTAGAAAAAATCATGGTGGATGGCTCCGATTTTTTTGGCAATAATCCCGGCATGGTTTCAAAAAATTTAACAGCCGATATGATAGAAACCGTGCAAGTGTTCGAAGAGAAAAATGAGGATGGTTCGCCCAAGGCTACCCAAACCAAAATTATTAATCTTAAACTAAAGAAAGGCAAACGCAATGGTACGTTTGGCGATGTGTTAGTAGGAGGGGGAACAGCTGGAAGGTATGAAACAGGTTTGAGGTTGAACAGTTTTAAAAACGATAGAAAAATTTCTTTCATTAGCAATGCCAATAATATCAACGAAACGGGCTTCGACTTTGGTTTCGATAATTGGCACCGTGCGCAGAACGATGATAGAAACGGTGGCGGCAACAGTATGTTTTTTTATAGCAGTAGCAGTTTCGAAAATGCTAGCAACGAAGGGAATATTAACAATAGGGTTGGAACAGGTATCTCATATTTTAACGAGTTTTCTCGCAAGCGAAAATTTTCTGTCAACCTTTCCCTCGATCGCAATAAATTCAATTCTATATCGGCTTCTAATAGTAGCAATCCATTCAACGACTCCATCCGAAGGTTCAATATCGATAGCAATGTCATCAATGGTTTGGCCTATTCTGCTTCTTTACAAGTAAGCTATACCAAGCAGCGCGACTCTACTTTAAGATTCGAAACGGGCATTCGGTCGTCTCTTGATTTGAATGATCTTTTAACCAACAAAGACAATATCATTCGCTTCAATAGTACTGAAATTAACAGGGGTGTGAATGAATTGAAAAGTAACTTTAAGAATACCTATTTCAGAGTCACAGGTTTTTTAGAGAAACGTTGGCGCAAGGATATCCGTTACCGGTATTCGCTTTCTAGTAATATTCGCAATTTTACCGATGATAATTTCTTGTATCAATATTTAAGAAACACCAATGATACTTTCAATAATCTCAACCATCAATCCATCAATCGCCAAGAGTTTTTGATCAAGGCTTTTGGTCAAATGCCCTTG
The DNA here is from genome assembly GCA_947450015.1 of Bacteroidota bacterium. Taxonomy (GTDB): domain Bacteria; phylum Bacteroidota; class Bacteroidia; order NS11-12g; family UBA955; genus JABMMZ01. The sequence goes on from CANFUB010000314.1 coordinate 3,220, forward strand.
AGTAAATGGTGGAGTTTGAATTTATCTGCCGAACGTTGGTTGCAAAACAATACCAACAATCAGCTTACCAATGGGAATAACCAATTGTTAAAAGTAAATTTTACCGAAGCCTATCAAACCAAAATCGACACGCTTTCCATCGATTTCACCAACCGCATTGAACAATTTTCAGCGCGTCCTTACATCAGTTACTATAAAAAGGGATTTTATTTTAGCGCTGGTACCACGTTTATGCTGGTGAACATGAGCAATGTAAATAAAGCCACTGGTGCAAGTCTTCCTAAGCAATATCCTAAGGCATTGCCATCATTAGCCATTAGTTACAATGCTTTGAAGTTTGGATACTTGTCATTGCAACTAGAAAAATCAATTCTATTTCCTACCAGTAATGATTTAATGCCCATATTAAATTTGAACAATAACTATCAACGCTATTCAGGTAATAAAAATTTACAACCGCAAGAAACTTATAAGGCCAGTACTTATATGAGCATTCG
>CANFUB010000315.1 GCA_947450015.1 Bacteroidota bacterium
GCTTCTGCTTGCCTTCGCTCAACCACAAAGAGGCTGCCGACATGAGCCATAACATAATACAACAAGCAGTTGAGGCGGGCGCTGAAATTATTTTAACGACCAACGAAATTTGCCTTCAACAGTTGCAAAACAACCTTATTAATTACCCTCAATTAAAAGCCATGCATCTCATCGATTTGTATGCAAAAGCACTTTAAAAAAATGACGACCTCTGCTAATTATACTACCATAACAGCCGATGATTTAACCCAATTTACGGTCTCTATTTTCAAAGCCATTGGATGTAACGAGGCAGATGCTAAATTGGCAGCCGATGTACTGATCAAAGCCGACATGCGTGGCATCGACTCCCATGGTGTAGCCCGTTTGGTTGGTTATGTTAGACTTTATGAAAACCAACGCATCAACACGCAACCCAATATAAAATTGGTGCGCGAAAAAGGCAGTGTTTTTACCATCGATGGCGATAGCGGATTAGGTCTGGTAGTGGCACCTAAAGCCATGCAAATTGCAATTGAAAAAACTGGCTTACATGGCGCTGGCTTCGGGGCTGTAAGAAACAGCAACCATTTTGGCATAGCAGCTTACCATGCCATGATGGCCTTAGAAAAAAATTATATTGGCATGGCCATGACCAATGCGAGTCCTTTAGTGGCGCCTACTTATAGCAAAGAACGCATGTTGGGCACCAATCCAATTTGTTATGCCATACCAGCCAAATCCTACCCTCCTTTTATTCTTGACATGGCCACCAGTGCGGCTGCCAATGGCAAATTAGAAATTGCAGAGCGCCAAAACAAACCCGTGCCAGAAGGTTGGTTAGAGACTAAAAATGGCGCACCAACCAACGACCCCAAAGATTTAAAAGATGGCGGTCATTTATTGCCTTTGGGCAGCGACAAAGACCATGGCAGTCATAAAGGCTACGGCCTTGGCGCACTTGTAGATATTTTAAGTGGTGTGTTGCCAGGTGCCAATTTTGGCCCATGGGTACCACCTTTCGTAGCATTTTTACCTGTACTCGATAATTTGCCAGGCAAAGGTCTCGGACATTTTGTAGGGGCTATGGATGTGAGTGGCTTCGATGAAACAGATGTGTTCCTAGAACGCATGGATCTTTGGATTGAACGTTTTAAAAGTGCAACACCGGTGAATGAAAATCAAAAAGTATTGGTGCATGGTGAACCTGAATATTGGATGGCCATTAGCCGACAATTGAAAGGTATTCCATTAATCGATAAGGTATGTGCCGACCTTACCCAATTGGCAGAAAAATACAAGTTAGACCATCCATTTTAAATTATATGAAAAATAAATTAATTCTATTTGCTTTTGCCTTGCTAGTACTGAACAGTTGTAGCAATAATGGCAAAAAAAACGATTCAGGCCTCGGCTCTGATTCCGCGAAAGTTGTTTTCAAATTGTATCCAGACGAAAACAGGTTTGCAGACGTAGAACTGTTGCATTACGAGGTACCTAGCTTCAATGCATTGGCCTTACAACAAAAATTGTTTGTGTATTATTTAAGTCAGGCAGCTGCTTGCGGTCGCGATATTAATTACGACCAAAACAATAAACACAATTTGAGATTGAGAAAAACTTTAGAAGAACTTTATATCAATTATACTGGCGATAAAAAATCAGATGATTTTAAACGTTTTGAAGTCTTTTTAAAACGCATTTGGGTTAGCAATGGCATACACCACCATTATGGTGAAAACAAATTGCAAGCAGAGTTTTCTTCAAACTATTTATTAAGTATGATTGATTTGTCGCCAAAAGCGCAATTGCCTTTGATAAAAGACAAAGACACCATTGGTTTTAAAACTTGGTTAATCGATTTAATTTTCAATCCTAACATTTCGGCCAAACGTGTTAATAAAGCAGAAGGCGTTGATAAAATTGCAATGTCTGCCAATAATTTTTATGAAGGTTTAACAGAAGAGGAAGTGAATGCCTTCTATAGCGAGAAGAAACACAACGATTCTATCAGACCAATTAGTTGGGGACTTAACTCTAAACTCATTAAAGAAAATGGTGAAATAAAAGAGAAAGTTTGGAAAGCCAATGGCATGTATGGTGCTGCGATTACAAAAATGGTTGAGTGGCTGGAAAAAGCAATTACTGTGGCTGAAAGCAAAGAACAAAAAGATGCTTTAACCTTATTGGTTTCTTTTTATAAAACGGGCGACCTAAAAACATGGGATGCTTATAACATTGCTTGGGTTAAAGACGTAAACAGCACCATTGATGTTGTGAATGGATTTATTGAAGTTTACCACGATGCAATTGGCATGCGTGCCAATTTCGAAAGTGCCGTTGAAATAAACGATTTTGAGGCCAGTAAAAGAATGAAAACTTTGGGCGAGAATGCGCAGTATTTTGAAAACAATTCGCCAATAGAAGCTAAATACAAAAAAGAAAAAGTAACAGGCATAACTTACAAAGTAGTGAATGTGGCCTTCGAAGGTGGCGATTTAGCACCATCAACAGCCATTGGCATTAATCTACCAAATGCTGAATGGATAAGAGAAGAGCACGGTTCGAAATCGGTGAGCTTAGGCAATATTTTAGAAGCCTATAACAAAGCCAATTCTGGGGGCATCTTGCAAGAATTTTGTTGGAACGAGGAACAAGTAACGCGTTCGAAAACCTACGGTCAATTAGCTGCTAAAATGCACACCGCTATGCACGAAGTAATTGGTCATGCAAGTGGTAAAATGAATGTGGGTGTAACCAAAGATAATTTAGGCGCTTACGGCTCAACATTAGAGGAAGCACGTGCCGATTTAGTTGCCTTGTATTACATGTTAGATCCAAAATTAGTTGAACTAAAACTCATCCCAAGCATTGAAGTTGGTAAGGCAGAATACGATGAATACATTAGAAATGGCTTAATGGTTCAGTTGAGACGCTTACAGGCTGGCGAAAATTTAGAAGAAGACCATATGCGCAACCGTCAAATGGTGGCTTTATGGGTTTATGAAGCAGGTAAAAAAGACAATGTAATTGAGAAAAAAACAAGAGATGGCAAAACGTTTTTTGTAATTAATGATTATGATAAATTAAGGGTTTTATTTGGCGAGTTGTTAAATAAAATTCAAACCATTAAATCGACAGGAGATGCAGCTGCTGGCCAACAATTGGTAGAGACCTACGGTGTGAAAGTTAATACCACCATACACAACGAAGTATTGAGCAGAGTAAAAGCACTGGATGTAGCTGCCTACCGCGGTTTCATACAACCAAGATATACCGCAGTAATGACAGATGGTGTGATTACAGATGTTAAAATTGATTATACCGAAACCTTTGTTGAACAGATGTTGCGCTTTAGCAAAGAATATGGCTTATTGCCTTATGAAAATTAATTAACGCATAAAATATTTTAAAAAAACCGCAGTAGAATTTCTATTGCGGTTTTTTTTATTGAAGGTTGATTATAGGCGCTCTTTCAATTCCGGAAATTGCGTTATTAATTCCGTTCTTTTAGCCTCTAATTTTTGATGCAAAAAAGCCTGATTAGATTCTGAATCTGACAAAGGTCGATGGTATTTTAACCTGTTATAAGCATCAAGTCCATCCATTATTTCATTGGCCTCTTTGGATACTACACTGCTGCAAAATTTATCAAAAACATAATCGATGGCCATGGCATTCGGATGCGCTCCATCCGTTTCATAAAATCTGTAATCTCTTAAATCATCGTTCAC
>CANFUB010000316.1 GCA_947450015.1 Bacteroidota bacterium
GCCTGTTTGAAAAATGGCGTAAAGCAATTGGTGTATGTAAGCAGTACTGCAGCTTTGGGAAGAACCGACCATGAAGCCTTAATAGATGAACAAACAGAGTGGGAGGATAGCGACCACAATACCCAATATGCCGTTAGTAAACATCTAGCAGAACTCGAAGTATGGCGTGGCATTGAAGAGGGTTTGAATGCTAGCATTGTCAATCCAGGAATTATCATGGGGTATGGCGATTCACAAAAAGGGTCGTGCAGATTGTTTAGAAATGTGGCCAAAGGCATGCGCTTTTATACCAATGGGGTCAATGGTTTTGTAGATGTGCGAGATGTTGCGAAGGTGATGTTAAGCCTCGCAGAAAATGAATTATGGGGACAAAGGTTTGTGTTGGTGAGCGAGAATTTGAGCTATCGCACAGTTCTGAATACTATTGCAGCTTCGATGCAAGTGCCTATCCCAAGCATTGAATTAAAACCCGCCTACAAGAAATTGTTTTTAATATTGGTGCGCCTACAATTGTTCTTTTATCCGAAGGCCACCATTACACCAGAAACGGTGCGTACTTCTTTGAAGAAACATAACTACAACAATGCAAAGATTTTAAGTGCGATTGACTTTACTTTTCGACCACTTGCCGAAACCATAGAAGCGGCAGGACAGCAATATCAAAAAGAAGGTCTCTAAGAAAATAAAAAGTGCCCACGACAAGATTCGAACTTGCACAACCTTACGGTCACTACCACCTCAAGGTAGCACGTCTACCAATTTCGCCACATGGGCAACTTTTACACTGCAATATTAGTTGATTTTATTGAGGGTTAAAAAAATTTTTGAAACAAAAAAAAGGCTGAAATGATTCAACCTTTTTTATAATATTTGAGAGATTAATTAATCTTCTTTAATGTTGAATGCTAAGCAATGATTGGTAATTTGCAGTTTCAGATGCTAATAAAATTAGATAATTACCATTTGCTATTCCTTCAATTGGTATTTGAAAATTTGCATCTGCACTGGCAATTGAATAGGAATTAATAAGGCGGCCTTGCATGTCTATAATTTTTATATTGCATGTTTGCTTTATTAACTCTGATGGAATAGAGATATTGAATTGCGTATTGGCAGGGTTAGGGAAGATGGTTAATTGATTTTTAAAAACACCACTTACTCCTGCGTGCTTAGGATCATATACTTGTTGGAATGTTACATCTGAACTATTATCGTTTCTTTCGGGAATGGTTTCTGGAATGATATCAAATTCCTTTCTGTTTCTTAAAGTTCCCGAAACAGTTAAATTGTATTGCGGGTTATTTACAGAATCTGTTATATCTAAATTCCCAACAATGTCTATTGAATCACCTTTCGGAACGGGACGTGAAAAACGGTACCGAAAGGATTTATAGATAAATGGCCCAAAATTTCTATTTATTGTTATTGAATATATAAATGAATCAATTGGTCTAATGGTATCAAATCCTGGATTGTAAATACGGATTTTATAATATAATTTGCCAGGTGAGTAAACAATGGTTTTTGCTGATGGCTCAATAACTTTAACCTTAATGTTTATATAACGGCAACATTGGGCATTGCCTTGAATAGAAAAAATAGTTAGGACAAAGGCTAATATTAGATTTTTCATTTATAACAAATTTATTGATTTACTTTGTATAATTAAATAATCAAATATAATATTTATTTAGTAAAATAAATGACTGCCATAAAAAGTTGGATTCAATTTAAGAGCATATAAAAAATACGCTCGCATTTCATTTAAATTATTGACATAAAAAAAGCCCCGAACTTCGGGGCTTTTATAAATATTTAGAACCTAATTAATCTTCTTTAATGGCTTCGCTTTTTTTCTTGCAGCAAGAACTTGCTTTCTTTTGGCAACATGCTTTTTTGTTGCTTTTTTTAGCTGGTGCAGGGGCTGGCGTTGCCGCTGGTGCAGGTTCTGTAGTGGTTGTAGTTGGAACTACTTGAGGAAGGGTAGTAGGTTGTAAACCTGTTGGGGTTTCCTGTTTAGTGCCAGCTGTATTGGTAGCGCCTGTTGTGCTTGTTTGTGCATTGCTGATAACAGCTACACCAACAAAAAGTGCGAGGGTTAAAATTAGTTTTTTCATTTCTTTATTTAAATTAATAGTAATTAATGTTCAATAATTAAGCCAAAGTTGCGACTACTGTTTCGCCTCCACGTGTTTTTTGTTGCAATTGCACATTCACAGTGGCGGTTAATGGTAAATAAATATCAATGCGTGAACCGAATTTGATAAAACCCATTTCATCGCCTTGTTTTACTTCTTGTCCTTCTTTTACATAATACACAATGCGTTTTGCTAAAGCACCAGCAATTTGTCTGAACAACACTTCTGCTCTTGATCCAGCAATTACAACAGTGGTTCTTTCGTTCTCTGTTGATGATTTTGGATGCCAAGCCACCAAGTATTTACCAGGATGGTACTTTGCATATTTAACAATTCCACTGATAGGGTTTCTGTTCACATGCACATTTACAGGACTCATAAAAATACTGATTTGTTTTCTTTTGTCCTTAAAATATTCGGGTTCTTCAACCTCTTCGATTACCACAACAGTGCCATCGGCTGGCGCTATTACATGGTTTTCGTTCATTACAGTATTACGCGCAGGGTTGCGGAAAAACTGAAGAATAAGAATAAAAAAGACCAATGAAATGATCAATATAATTTTGGTCGCCAAATGTTCCTCACCAAACAATGCATGCGAAGCAAGGTTGATACCTGCTAAAATAAGCAGGGTCACCATGATGATTTTATAGCCTTCTCTGTGGAATAACATTAGAATACGCCTCTGAATTTTTGAGTTGTTGCTACTTTATCGATTGCAACGATATAGGCTGCAGTACGCATGCTACATTTGTGTGTTGTACCAGTTTCGAAAACAGTATCGAAAGCCATTTTCATAACACGGTCAGCACGTCTGTTTACACGCTCTTCGGTCCAGAAATAACCCATGCGGTTTTGAACCCACTCGAAGTATGACACCGTTACACCACCAGCATTTGCTAAGATATCAGGTACTACAATAATACCTTTGTCATTTAAGATTTTATCAGCGTTTGCACTGGTTGGTCCGTTAGCACCTTCAACAATTAATTTAGCTTTGATGTTACCTGCATTTGCATCGGTAATTTGATCTTCCATTGCTGCAGGAACTAATATATCGCAAGGCAATTCTAACAATTGCGCATTGTTTATTTTTTCGCCACCAGTGAATCCACCTAAGTTGCCATTCGCTTTGGTATAAGCCATTGCTTCTTCAACTTTAATACCATTGGCATTGTAATAACCGCCTGTAACATCAGAAATACCAACGATTTTAACGCCAAGCATTTCGATTAATTTAGCAGAGATAGAACCAACGTTACCAAAACCTTGTACCACACACGTACACTCTTCTGGTTTCAAGCCCATTTTAGCTAAAGCAGAACGGGTACATACCATCACACCTCTACCAGTTGCTTCAACTCTACCAAGTGAACCACCCATAGAGATTGGTTTACCAGTAATTACGGCAGGTGTATATTGACCTTTGATTTTAGAATACTCATCTACTATCCAAGCCATTTCTTGCTGACCAGTGTTCATGTCTGGCGCAGGAATATCTTTATCAGGACCGAAAATATCGCTCATAGAAGCAGCGTAAGCTCTTGTTAAACGCTCAAGCTCACCTTTACTCA